>NZ_JBFAPG010000216.1:0-9866 GCF_040675595.1 Micromonospora sp. NPDC049580 | reverse complement strand
CTCGGTCGAGCCGAGGGCCCCGGGGCGCGGGTCAGGTCTTGACGACCAGCTTGGGGTGGGCCGCGAGGTACGCGTCCGCGCGGCCGGCCCGGAGTTCGGTAATGAACTTCCGGCCCTCGCTGGTGAGTTGTTCGCCCTGGTAGGCGCTGCCCTTGCCGACACCTGAGCCGGGCAGGCCGACCAGGACGAACTTGTTCTCCGGCACCCCGCTGAGCGCGTACGCCAGGTCGACGATCCGGTTGCCGCCCACGTAGATCAGGGTGTCGCCCAGCGCGGCGACCACCTGGTCGACGCGCTCCGGCTGCCGGGCCAGGCCCTCATCGAGGATCTTGCGGGTCAGCGCTCGGACGAGCTGCTGCTGGTGGCGCTGGCGGGCGTAGTCGCCGCCGGTGATGTAGCGCTGCCGCGCGTAGTCCAGGGCCTGCCACCCGTTGAGGTGCTGCTCGCCCTTCTCGTAGACCTGCTGCGGCCCGGTGTACCCGCCGGGGGCGCTGTCCCGGTACTTGCCGTCCGGCTTGCGGTGCAGGGAGGCGACCCGCTGGTCGACGTAGATGTCCACCCCGCCGAGGGCGTTCACCAGCCGGTCGAACCCGGCGAAGGTGAGCACCGCCCCGGCGTCGATCCGCAGCCCGGTGTATCCGCTCACCGTGCTGCGCAGCAGCTCGTACCCCTGGGCGGTGCTCGGCTGCTTGGGCTTGCCGGGCACCCGGCTGCCGAAGCTCATCGAGTGGGTGAGCTTGGTCTTGCCGCCCTTGTAGCCGGCCTTCGGGAACGCCGGAATGTCCACCAGCAGGTCGCGGGGGAGCGAGAAGAGGTACGCCCGGCCCAGCCCCTTCGGCACGTGCAGCACCAGCACGGCATCGGAGTGCGGCTCCCAGCCGGGAACGCTGACCCGGGTGTCCACCCCGACGAGCAGCAGCGTCAGCGGGCCAGTGATGTTCGCGCCCGGGGGCGGGCCGCTCGGGCTGGGCGTGGGGGTGGGCGTGCCGACCGACGACGGGCTCGGCGAGCCGGCCACCGGAGTGCCGGCGGGCGAGTCGCCGCCGGTCAGGCGGGTGATCACCACAGTGCCGCCAGCGATCAGCGCGACGACGGCGAGGGCGGCCAGCCCGAGCACCAGCCACCGCCGGCGCGGCTCCATCGACCCCAAGATCATCTTCGTTTCCTTCCACCCGTATCCGGCACAACGCTCCGACGGGTGCTCCGGGTTGCGGCCGGAAGGCGCCGGGTCGGTCGGCCGGTGCATGATCGCGCGAAAACTGCCGCTGGCGCGAGCGCTACTGACGGGTAATGATGCGTCCATGCGGTACGACGTGGTCGTCATCGGGTCCGGCTTCGGCGGCAGCGTCACGGCGCTCCGCCTGGCCGAGAAGGGTTACTCGGTCGGCGTCCTGGAGGCCGGCCGCCGCTTCGCCGACGACGAGTTCCCGCAGACGTCCTGGCGGGCCCGCCGCTTCCTGTGGGCGCCGAAGCTGGGCTGCTACGGCATCCAGCGGCTCACCCTGCTCCGCCCCGCCGAGCGGCGATCTGGCGGCGGCGTGCTCGTGCTCTCCGGCGCGGGAGTGGGCGGTGGCTCGCTGGTCTACGCGAACACCCTCTACGAACCGCTGCCGGCGTTCTACACCGACCCGCAGTGGCGCGACATCACCGACTGGCGCGACGAGCTGGCCCGCCACTTCGACCAGGCGAAGCGGATGCTCGGCGTCACCACGTACCCGATGGACACCGGCGCGGACCGCGCCATGCGGGCGGTGGCCGACCGGATGGGGGTGGGCCACACCTTCCACGCCACCCCCGTCGGCGTGCACATCGGCCGCCCCGGCCAGCGCGTCGCCGACCCGTACTTCGGTGGCGTCGGCCCGGAGCGCACCGGCTGCCTGCACTGCGGCTCGTGCATGACCGGCTGCCGGCACGGGGCCAAGAACACGTTGGTCAAGAACTACCTGTGGCTCGCCGAGCGGCTGGGCGCCACCGTGCACCCGCTGACCACGGTGACGGCCGTCCGGCCGGCCGCCGACGGCGGGTACGAGGTGCACACCGAGCGCACCGGTGCCTGGCTGCGCCGACGGCGGCAGGTGATCCACGCCGACCAGGTGGTCTTCGCCGCCGGGGCGCTCGGCACCCAACGGCTGCTGCACGGCATGAAGACCGACGGCGCCCTGCCCCGGCTCTCACCCCGCCTCGGTGAGCTGACCCGGACCAACTCGGAGGCGATCCTGGGCGCCTCGGTGGACCACCGGCGGGCCCGGTCCGAGCGGCTGGACTTCACCGAGGGGGTGGCGATCACCAGCTCGTTCCACCCGGACCCGCAGACCCACATCGAGCCGGCCCGCTACGGGCGCGGCTCCAACGCCATGGGGCTGCTCCAGTCGCTGCTTGTCGACGGCGGCCCGCACCGCGTTCGGCGCTGGCTGGGCAGCATCGTCCGGCAGCCGGGGCTGGCCGCCCGGATGCTGTCCGTGCGCGGCTGGTCGGAGCGGACGGTGATCGCCCTGGTGATGCAGTCGGTGGACAACTCGCTGACCACCCGCTGGCGGCGCGGCGTGTTCGGTCGCCGGCTGGTCACCGGGCCCGGCCACGGCACCCCGAGCCCGACCTGGATCCCGGCCGGCAACACCGCGACCCGGCTGCTCGCCGAGGAGATCGGCGGTACGCCGGGCGGCTCGCTCACCGAGCCGTTCGACATCCCGATCACCGCGCACATCCTGGGCGGCGCGGTGATCGGCGCCACCGAGGCCGACGGGGTGATCGACCCCTGGCACCGGGTGTACGGCCACCCGGGGCTGCACGTGGTGGACGGCGCGGCGGTGTCGGCGAACCTGGGCGTGAACCCGTCCCTGACGATCACCGCACAGGCGGAACGGGCGATGTCCTTCTGGCCCAACCGGGGCGAGCCGGACCCTCGGCCCCCGCTCGGAGATCCGTACCGGCGGCTGCCTCCCGTACCCCCGCTGCACCCGGCGGTGCCGGCGGACGCCCCCGGCGCGCTGAAACCCTGACCCCGGCGGGCTGTGACCCTGACCCCGGCGGGCGAGCCGGTGCCGGGGACGGCGGTGCTGTCGGTAGGCTTTGTGCACATGAGCCTGCCTCGCCCTGTCCTCGTGGTGGACTTCGGAGCCCAGTACGCCCAGCTCATCGCGCGCCGGGTCCGCGAGGCGAAGGTCTACTCCGAGATCGTGCCGCACTCGATGCCGGTCGCCGAGATGCTGGCGAAGAACCCGGCCGCGATCATCCTCTCCGGCGGTCCGGCCAGCGTGTACGCGCCGGACGCCCCGCAGATCGACGCCGGCGTGTTCACGGCCGACGTGCCGGTCTTCGGCATCTGCTACGGCTTCCAGGCGATGGCCCAGGCGCTGGGCGGCACCGTCGCGCGGACGGGCAACCGCGAGTACGGCGGCACGCCGCTGCGCCCCCGCCTCCTCGAGCCGGGTGTGCTGCTGCGCGACCTGCCGGCGGACCTGCCGGTCTGGATGAGCCACGGAGACTGCGTCACCGAGGCCCCCGAGGGCTTCACGGTCACCGCCGAGTCGGCGGGCGCGCCGGTGGCGGCCTTCGAGGACGTGGCCGGGCGCCGGGCCGGCGTGCAGTTCCACCCGGAGGTCGGGCACACCGCGCACGGTCAGGAGATGCTGACCCGCTTCCTGTACGACATCGCCGGCATCGAGCCGACCTGGACGCCCGAGAACATCATCGACGAGCAGGTCGCCCGGATCCGCGCCCAGGTCGGTGACAAGGAGGTCATCTGCGGCCTCTCCGGCGGGGTGGACTCGGCGGTCGCCGCCGCGCTGGTGCACAGGGCGGTCGGTGACCAGCTCACCTGCGTGTTCGTCGACCACGGTCTGCTGCGGGCGGGCGAGGCCGAGCAGGTCGAGAAGGACTACGTGGCGGCCACCGGCATCAAGCTGAAGGTGGTCGACGCCGCCGACCGGTTCCTCGGCGCGCTGGCCGGGGTGACCGATCCGGAGCAGAAGCGCAAGATCATTGGCCGGGAGTTCATCCGGGTCTTCGAGGCCGCCGCCCGCGAGATCGCCTCGCACGGCGACGTGGAGTTCCTGGTCCAGGGCACCCTCTACCCGGACGTGGTGGAGTCCGGCGGCGGCACCGGCACCGCCAACATCAAGAGTCACCACAACGTCGGCGGCCTGCCGGAGGACCTGAAGTTCGCCCTGGTCGAGCCGCTGCGCACCCTCTTCAAGGACGAGGTCCGGGCGCTCGGCCTCCAGCTGGGCCTGCCCGAGGCGATGGTCTGGCGGCACCCGTTCCCCGGCCCCGGCCTGGCCATCCGGATCATCGGCGCCGTCGACCGCGAGCGCCTCGACCTGCTGCGCCGCGCCGATCTGATCGCCCGCGAGGAGCTGACCGCCGCGGGCCTGGACCGGGGTGTCTGGCAGTTCCCCGTGGTGCTGCTCGCCGACGTGCGCAGCGTCGGCGTGCAGGGTGACGGGCGCAGCTACGGGCATCCCGTGGTGCTGCGCCCGGTCTCCAGCGAGGACGCGATGACCGCCGACTGGTCCCGGCTGCCCTACGACGTGGTGGCCCGGATCTCCACCCGGATCACCAACGAGGTCGCCGAGGTCAACCGTGTGGTGCTGGACGTGACCAGCAAGCCGCCGGGCACCATCGAGTGGGAGTGACCGCGGCTCACGCGGCCGGCGGCGTGTGGGACGGGGTCGTCGGCGGGTAGGGCGGCGTCGGCGCGTACCCCGGCTGCGGTCCGCCGGGCGCGGGCCCGGCGGTGGGCTGCGGCGCGGCGCCCGCCGGGTGCGGCCAGGCCGGCGCGCCGGTGGGCTCCTCGGGCATCAGGAACCACATGATGGGGTACGCGAACAGCGCGAGCCCGCCGGTGAGCAGGCCGGTGACCGCGAAGGCCACGCGGACCAGTGTGGGGTCGACGTCGAAGTAGCGGCCGAGGCCGCTGGCGACCCCCGCCACCATGCGGTCGGTGGTGGGTCGCCGGAGCTGCTTGTACGGGGCGTGCGGTGCGGCGGTGGATGTCATGTCTCCACGGTCCGCGCCGGTGCCCGGCCCGCCCTCGGTGACCGCCCGGATCCTTACCCTGACCGATCCCTGAGCGGGTAGCAAAGAGTCAGGAATCCGACTCTTTTCCGTCCCGGTAACCCGTCCCGGGGAGAATTTGGTCCCGTGACCACCTTGCTGGAGCCGCTTCGCAGGATCGCGGCATACGCAGTTTGTGCTGATTCAGACGGCCGAGTGTTGCTGGTCCGCGCATCGGAGCGCTCCGGCACCCCCGGCACCTGGTCGCTGCCGGGCGGAGCGGTCGACCACGGTGAGGACCCGAACCACACAGTCGTCCGCGAGACCGCCGCCGAGACGGGCCTCTCGGTCGCCGTCTCGGGCCTGGCCGACGTGCTCGCCGACATGCGGGCGCTGCCCGAGCGCGGCATCACCATCCACACCGACCGGCTGATCTACCGGGTGGCGGTGCGGGGCGGCACCCTCGCCGACCGGGTCGGCGAACGCCCCACCGACCTGGCCCGGTGGTACACGCTCGACGAGGCCCGCGAGTTGCCGCTGCGCTCGTTCACGGCCCGCGCCCTCGGCCTGCCCGCCTCCTCGGCCGACGTGGTGCCCGACGAGGTGCCCGAGTTCCCCTCCTTCTACGCGGTGCCCGGCCCGGACGGGCTGCACCGTGCGCAGCGCTTCGCCGCGTACGCCGTGTGCACCGACCCGGCCGGTCGGGTGCTGCTCACCCGGATCTCCGACGGCTACCCGGGCGCCGGCTGCTGGCACCTGCCCGGCGGCGGCACCGACTACGGCGAGCAGCCCGGCGCGGCGCTCATCCGGGAGCTGGTGGAGGAGACCGGCCAGTCCGGCCGCCTCGTCGAGCTGCTGGGTGTGGCGAGCCACCGCGACGCCGCCTCGCTCGGCCCGGAGGGCTACCCGATCGACTGGCACGGCGTCCGCGCCTTCTACCGGGTCGTCGTCGACGAGCCCAACGCGCCGACGATCACCGACGTCGGTGGCTCCACCTGCGAGGCCCGTTGGTTCGCCCGCGAGGAACTGGGCGCCCTCCCGACCGACCGCCTGACCGAGGTGACCGCAGAAGCAGTCCAAGCAGCCCAACTAACCTAACCCCCACCCCACCCCACCCCGCCCCCGGCCTCCCTCGTCGCGGCGATCATGAAGTTATTGTCGGGACACGCCGGGATGGACGGCGATAACTTCATGATCACCGGCCTGAAGGCGGGTGCGGGGGAGCGGGGGCCTGGTTGTGGAGCTGGTGCGGCGGGTTGCGGCTTATGGTCTGTTGTCGGCCTCGGGGCGAGTTCTGGTTGTTCGGGGGGCTGTGGGGGCGGTGTGGTCGCTGCCTGGGGGGCCGGTCGCGCACGCCGAGCATCCTGAGCGTGCGGCCGTGCGCGCGGTGGGCGAGCAGACCGGGCTGACCGTGTCGGTGGGCCGGTTGCGGGCCGTGGTCGCTGACGTCAGCACCCTCGCGCAGGACGGCGTCTCGCTGCACACCGACCGGTTGCTGTTCGAGATGACCGTTGACGGCGATGCGCCGGGCGACACCGGAGACGGCACGATCGAGGCCCGCTGGGTCAGCCCAGAGGACGCGGCCCGGCTGCCGTTGACGCCGTTCAGCGCCGAACTGCTCGGACTGCCGGTCACCCCGCTCCCGGCCGACGCGCACCCGTCCGCCGAGCCGCTCCCGCCGCCGCACCCGGATCGCCGGCTGCGCTTCGGGGCGTACGGGCTGGTCACCGACCCGGCCGGGCGGGTCCTGCTCACCCAGATCGCCGACGGCTATCCCGGGGCCGGCAAGTGGCACCTGCCCGGCGGTGGCACCGATCACGGTGAGCAGCCGACCACCGGGCTGCTCCGTGAGCTGGTCGAGGAGGGCGGTCAGGTGGGCCGGGTCGTGGAGCTGCTCGGCGTGGACAACCTGCACAACCCGGCCGCGCTCGGCCCGGAGGGCCGTCCGCTGGACTGGCACGGCGTTCGGGTGATCTATCGGGTGCTCGTGGACGTACCCACTGACGCGGTGGTGACCGAGTCCGCCGGTGGCTCGACCGCCCGGGCGGGCTGGTTCACCATCGCCGAGACCGCTGACCTGCTGCTGACCGGCATCGCTGCCTCGGCAATCGGACAGCTGGGTCGATAGCACCCGGCTCGGCGAGCCGAGATGGTGACCCTCCGGTACAGTCAGAGACGGGAATGGTGGAGGAAACGGGCGATGAGGCCCGGGATGGGAATAACAAGGCGGTTCGCGCGGTTTGCACCAGATATAAGTACCGCCGGCAGCTATCGCCAAGCCACGTTCCCCTATGCGATGGTGTACTCCGCAAAACGGCTGCCGGGCCACGCAAGGTCCGGCACGAGACAGCCGGACATCCGCCCCAAACGGCGGCAAGCCGATCCGGTGATGGAGGAAACGTGCCGAGAGCCCCATGGCGCCGGCGTCGTACGACTGACAGTCCGCGCCCCGCAGGGCGTCGCTGGGCGGGCCCGTTGCGCCGCAGCAGCACGTTCGCCCGCCAGGTGCTGCTGGTCCGGGTGGGTCGCCGTGACGGCGACCTGCGGACCACCGACGTGACACTGCCCGAGCACCGGTACGCCGACCGCCAGCGCCGCCGTTACGGCCTGGACCGGCTCGGCCGTCCGTCGCTCGGCGTCAATCGCGCCGAGGTCGAGGCGGTCATGCCGGTCAGCCCGGCGCTGCCGCCGATGGCGCACGCCGACGAGGCGTCGTCCCGGTCGATCCCACTGCTGCCCGGCGAGCGCACCGTCGCCCGCCGGATGAAGTTCGGCCTGGTCAACGCCTGCACCCTGGCCAGCCTCATGCTCGGCATGCTGGCCATCTTCCTCGCCATGCAGGGCGAGGTGCGCATCGCCGCCCTCTGCCTGATCGCCTGCGTCGGCTTCGACGGCCTCGACGGCGCGTTGGCGCGCCGGCTCGGCGTCGCCAGCCCGTTCGGCGCTCAGATGGACTCGCTGGCCGACATGTGCTCGTTCGGCCTCGCCGCGCCGGTGGTGGTCTACGCCTCGCTCGCCGGCTCCGTGTCGACGGCTGCGGCCGCGGTGGCCTGCGCCCTGGTCGCGGCGTGTGCGGCGATCCGGCTGGCCCGCTTCAACGTCTCGCCGAAGGACGGCCGCTTCTTCTGCGGTGTCCCCACCACCATGGCCGCGGCCGTGCTCGCCGTGACCGTGGCGATCGGCCTGCCGGTGCCCGGCCTGGTGCTGGTCGCCGGGGTGGCACTGCTCGCCTTCGCGATGGTGTCCAGCTTCCCGTACGCCAAGCTCGCGCGCCTGGTGAAGCTGCCGCCGTGGCTCTGGCTGGCCCCGGTGCTCGGCGCGCTCGTCGACATCCGGCTCACGTTCGCCCTGATCGTGGTGGGCTACCTGGTCAGCGGGCCGGTGCTCTGGCTGCGCCAGCGTCGTACCGCCTGATCCGACACACGAAAAGGGGCGCCGCGGACAGCGGCCCCCTTTTTCGCGTCTTGGCGTCAGCGCCAGCGGGCGATGACTGTGGAGCCGCCGACCACCTTGTCGCCCGGCCCCACCAGCGGGTCCGCGGCCTCGGCCGGCAGGTAGACGTCGGTCCGCGAGCCGAACCGGATGAGCCCGAAGCGCTCCCCCTTCGCCAGCAGCGCGCCGATCGGCGCGCGCTGCACGATGCGGCGGGCGATCAGGCCGGTCCGCTGCGCGACCACCACCGTGCCACGGCTGGTGTCCAGGACGGTGTACGCGGCGACGTTGTGCTCGGCGTCCGGCTTCATCGCGTTGACGAAGCCGCCGTCGGCGACGAAGTAGTCCACGACCTTGCCGGCGACCGGAGCCCGGTTGACGTGCACGTCCAGCACGGAGAGGAAGACCGCGACGCGCAGCCACTCACCGTCGCCGAAACGCTCGTCGTGCAGGCGCTGCACCGACAGGACCTTGCCGTCCGCGCTGGCCACCACGGCGTTCGGGTCCTCCGGGACGTCCCGCTGGGGATCGCGGAAGAACGCGGCGACCGGCCCGGCGGCCAGCGCCGGCAGCAGCCACAACTTGGACGACGGACGCGCCACCCGGGCCAGCGCCGCCAGACCCAGTGTGATGCCCGCCGCGGCCACCCCGTTGGAGTCGATGTGCATTCCCCGGGTCAGCGGCACGCTCGACGGCCGGTACGCCGGGGCCAACCGGTCGGCCGTGGCCGGGCTGGCCGGGGTGAACCGGAGCCGGTAGACCCGTACCGGCGGTGTGTTCCGCAGCACCAGGTCCCCGCCGACGCCGTAGAGGGCGTCCTGCCGGGCCAGCTCGCTGGCCGCGCCGGTCGTCCGGCCCGGCGTCGCGGTGGTCGCCACGCTCAGCACCCCGCCCTCGGTCAGGTACTTGGACAACCCGTCGATGCCGCTCCGGGTCTCCTCGGCGGTGCCGATGAACGCCTCGCCGGCGATGACCACGGCGGCGGCCTCGGCGTCGGCGAGCGAGTCGACCACGCGTACGCGGTCGGCGACCCACCGGCCCTGGGCGGTGACGTGCTCGCGGAGCACGGGGGCGCCGGACGAGTCGGCGGGCACCACGGTGAGCTGGTCACCGGGGAGCAACGCCTCGATGGCCGCGGCCAGCACCGCGGACTCCGGGCTCGCGCCGACCAGCAGGGCGGCCTTCGGGTCGTTCATCCGGGCCAGCTCGGTGACGAGGGTACGGGCGGCTCGCTCGCCGATGCGGACCGGACCGGACCGGCCGGTGGTACGCACGGCGGGGGACTGCGTCATGTCGGGCGGGCTCCTGACGGGGTAGAGACGGGAATCGCGGCGGGGCCGCCATGGCGGGGACGGGCCGGCCGGCGGAGGCGAGATCTCCACCGGTCAGCATATGCGCCTGCCCGCGCCGGCCGCACCGCCGTGGAGGTGGTGCGGGCC
>NZ_JBFAPG010000215.1:0-10005 GCF_040675595.1 Micromonospora sp. NPDC049580 | reverse complement strand
TCCACTCTCCTCCGATCTCTTGTTCTCTCCAGGTCTGGCCTGCCCTCTCCTGGCCTGGCCTGGCCTGGCCTGGCCTGGCCTGGCGTGGCGTGGCGTGGCCTGGCATGGCGTGGCCTGGCATGGCATGGCATGGCGTGGCCTGGCCCGGCGTGGCCTGGCGTGGCGTGGCCCGGCGTGGCCTGGCGTGGCCTGGCCCGGCGTGGCGTGGCGTGGCGTGGCCTGGCCTGGGCTGGCGTGGCCTGGTCTGGCGTGGCGTGGCGTGGCCGGGCCCGGTCCAGCCTGCCAGCGTGGCCCGGCCTGTCTGCGGTGATCGACTCGGGTTCCTGGAAGGTGGGGTGTTGCGGCGGCTCGGACACCCCGGATTCCTGGAACCCGAGTGGATCATGGCCGGGGGGCCGGGGGCCGGGGGCCGGGGGCCGGGGTGGCCTGCGGCCTGTGGGCCGGTGTCAGCTGGTGGGCAGGTGGCGCAGGCTGCGGACCTTCCGCCACAGGTCGGCGTCACAGCGACCGGCGCGGTCGGCGAAGTCGGCCGAGCTGATCCGGATCGGCTCGGTCAGGCTCAGGTAGCTGTCGTGCTCGGCGCCGGGGTCCCAGTCCCGGGTGGGAATCCGGACGTGGTCGTCGCGGTCGCTCTTGTCCTGACTGGTGATCTTCAGGACGTCGGCGCCCCGGGAGTCGGCGCGCAGCACCAGGCAGGGCCGCACCTTCGAGCCGCTGCCGTCGACGTACGGCACGTCGGCCCACCAGATCTCGCCGGCCGCCGGAGTGCCGGCCGCCCGATCGGTGTCGCGGGAGCGCGGCCTGGTGGCCGGTCGGTCGGTGCCGCGTGGCCGCGGCGGGGCGGGACGACGACCACCCGCGCGGGTCGGTGCGCCGCGACCAGGTCGGTCGGCCGAGCGTCGGCTGTTCGCCCGGTGCCGCCAGCTGTTCCACGCCCAGCCGGCGGCCACCGCCAGCAGGATCGCCGCCGCCCAGAGCAGCGCCTCGGTCATCGCCACCTCCGCGTCAGGGCGGCACGCCGGCCGCTTCGTTCGGCGATCCTCGCACGTCGCCGCCCCTGCCGCCCGACGACGACATCGCAACCCGACGACATCGCAGCCCGACGACATCCCAGCCCGACGACATCCCAGCACGCAGCCGCACGGCCGCTCCCCGCGCGGCTGCGTCGACCGGTCGGCGGCCGGTACGGCGTGGGCGCTCCCGTGAGTTGGGCCGACGACCGGGCCCCTGCTCGGTGATCCACTCCAGATCGCCGGTGTGGGGGCATCCGGGTGCGCGGACACCCCCGTGTCGGCGACCTGGAGTCGATCAACGGCCCGCGAGTCCCGGCGTGCTCCCGGGCGACGCCGATCTGTTCGTTCGGCGGCCTTTGTGCCCGGGTCGGCAGCCTCTCCTCGGTGCCACCGACCGCGGGGTCGGCGAGTCCGGCGTTGGTTGCCACGTCATCGGCGTTCAGCGGCGTCGGTCGTCGCCTCATCGCCGTCCGGGGCGACGCGCGGCACGGGAACGGGCTGCGTGGGGCGTCACCGGTGGCGCAGGTGGGCATCGGATTGTCACCCCGGACCGATACCGTGCCTTAGTAGCGTGATCAGGGAGGTCGCAGGCGTGTCCGAAGGTGGCGGGGTGTCCGAGGAGCAGATCGGTCAACAGGTCAGCCCGGCTCAGGAGGCGGCGGCCGGCGCGGAGCCGACGCCGCAGGCGCGGGAGCGGCACGCCACCCTCAGCCGTGAGCTGACCGAGCATCAATACCGCTACTACGTGCTCGACTCGCCGATCATCACCGACGCCGAGTTCGACAAGCAGTTGCGCGAGCTGGAGGCGTTGGAGGACGAGTTCCCGGCGCTGCGGACGCCGGATTCGCCGACCCAGCGGGTGGGTGGCACGTTCTCCACCGACTTCACCCCGGTCACGCACGCCGAGCGGATGCTCTCGCTCGACAACGCCTTCGCCGACGAGGAGTTGGCGGCCTGGGCCGAGCGGGTCGAGCGGGACGCGGGCGGGCCGGTGCCCTACCTCTGCGAGTTGAAGGTCGACGGTCTGGCGATCAACCTGACCTACGAGGCCGGCCGGCTGGTCCGGGCGGCCACCCGTGGTGACGGCCGCACCGGCGAGGACGTCACCGCCAACGTGCGCAGCATTCGGGACGTGCCCAGCCAGCTCGCGCCGTCCGCCGAGTTCCCGACGGTGCCCGAGCTGCTGGAGGTCCGGGGCGAGATCTACTTCCCGGTGGCCGCGTTCGCCGACCTCAACGCGAGCCTGGTCGAGCAGGGGCGGGCGCCGTTCGCCAACCCGCGCAACGCCGCCGCCGGCAGCCTGCGGCAGAAGGACCCTCGGGTCACCGCCTCCCGACCGCTGCGTCTCGTCGTGCACGGCATCGGCGCCCGCCGCGGGTTCCAGCCCACCGCGCAGTCGGAGTCGTACTCCGCGCTGAAGGCGTGGGGGCTGCCGACGAGCGACCGGTGGCGGGTCGTCCCGGATCTGTCCGGCGTGGCGGAGTACATCGCCTACTACGCCGAGCACCGGCACGACGTCGAGCATGAGATCGACGGTGTGGTGGTCAAGGTCGACCCGGTCTCCATCCAGGGTCGCCTGGGCTCGACCAGCCGTGCCCCACGCTGGGCGATCGCCTTCAAGTACCCGCCGGAGGAGGTCACCACCAAGCTGCTCGACATCGACGTCAACGTGGGGCGCACGGGTCGGGTCACCCCGTTCGCCGTCCTCGAACCGGTGCGGGTGGCCGGCTCCACCGTCGCGCTCGCCACCCTGCACAACGCCCGCGAGGTCGAGCGCAAGGGTGTGCTGATCGGCGACACGGTGGTGGTGCGCAAGGCCGGCGACGTGATTCCCGAGGTGCTCGGCCCGGTGGTCGACCTGCGGCCCGCTGACGCCCGCCCGTTCGTCATGCCGACCACCTGCCCGGCCTGCGGCACCCCGCTCGCGCCGTCCAAGGAGGGCGACGTCGACATCCGGTGCCCCAACACCCGCAGTTGCCCGGCCCAACTGCGCGAGCGGGTGTTCCACCTCGCCGGTCGTGGCGCGTTCGACATCGAGGTGCTGGGCTACAAGGGCGCGGCGGCACTGCTGGACGCGGAGATCATCGCCGACGAGGGTGACCTCTTCCAGCTCGACGCCGAGCAGCTGTCCCGGTCACCGTTCTTCGTCAACAAGGACGGCAGCCTCGGCAGCAACGCGGTCAAGCTGCTCGACAATCTGGCCGTCGCCCGGGAACGTGACCTGTGGCGGGTGCTGGTGGCGCTCTCCATCCGGCACGTCGGCCCCACCGCCGCCCAGGCGCTGGCCCGGCACTTCCGCTCGATGGAGGCCATCGACGCCGCCAGCGAGGAGGAGCTGTCCTCGGTCGACGGGGTCGGGCCGACCATCGCGGCCAGCATCCGGGAGTGGTTCGCCGTGGACTGGCACCGCGAGGTGGTCCGCAAGTGGGCCGAGGCGGGCGTACGGATGGCCGAGGAGGCCGTCGACGAGGGCCCGCGCCCGCTGGAGGGGTTGACCGTCGTGGTGACCGGCACCCTCGCCGGCTTCTCGCGGGACCAGGCCGCCGAGGCCGTGCAGACCAGGGGCGGCAAGGTCAGCGGGTCGGTCTCCAAGAAGACGAGCTTCGTCGTCGTGGGGGACAACCCGGGCTCCAAGGCCGACAAGGCGGCCACCCTCAAGGTGCCGGTGCTCGACGAGGACGGGTTCCGGGTGCTGTTGGAGGCGGGTCCGGACGCCGCACGGGACGTCGCCCGGGTGGAGGGCTGACCGCAGCGGCGTGCCGACGTGGCGGCCCGTCGCGTATACCAACTTAATTACGACTACGACCGATTCGTGACTGTCATACCGGGAAACCCGGGGCTGAGGGCGTTTCATTGGGTCACAGCGTGCTCATCGGCACGTCGACCGTTCCTCGGGAGGTGTGATGGAGGTCGCCGACCCGCGCAACTCCGTCCCACCTGGGCGGGTGACGCCGTTCACCGCCTTCGTCGTCGGCATCCTGGTGGTCGCGGCGCTGACCGCCACGGGTCCACTCACGACGCTCCCCGACGAGCTGCCCCGCCTGCCGGTGGCGTTCTGGACGATGGCCGCCCTCGCGGTGGTCTGCGACGCGCGCCCGTTCGTCCCGCCGGGGCGACGGCAGACCTCGGCGGTCTTCCCGTCCACCTGTTTCACCTTCGCGATCCTGCTCGGTTGGGGGCTCGGCCCGGCGGTGGCGGTGCAGGCCGTCGGGGTGATCGTCTCGGGTTGGCGGATGCGCCACGCCGCCTGGCGGACCGCGTTCAACGTCGGCCAGTACGCCTGCGCCCTCGCCGCCGCGTACGGCGTCATCCAACTCGGGCCGGGCGCCGTCTTCGACGGCGGTCGCCTGCACGCCACCGACGTGGCCGCGGTCGGCGGGGCGACGCTGGCCTGGTTCGTCGTGAACTACGGCCTGGTGAGCTGGGCGGTGCGGCTGCGCTTCGGCGGCCGCTGGTGGCCCACCGTCCGCCAGGGCGTCGGTTTCGAACTGCTCTCCACCGGCTCGCTGCTGCTGCTCGCTCCGGTGCTGGTCGCCGCCGCCCGTCTCAGCGCGGCGCTGATCCCGCTGGTGCTGGTACCGCTCTTCGCCGTCTACCGGATGGCCCGGCTGACCGTCGAGCAGCAGCACCTCGCCGCCGCCGACCCGCTGACCGGGTTGCCCAACCGCAAGGCGCTGCTGGCCGAGGTGGCGGAGCAGGTGCACCTGCACGCCGAGCGGACCGCCCGCGACGAGCCCGGCGGGCACCTGGCGCTGCTGCTCATCGACCTGGACCGCTTCAAGAACGTCAACGACGCGCTCGGGCACGCGGTGGGCGACCGGCTGCTGGTCGAGGTCAGCGCACGGCTCACCGACGTGGAGCCTCGGCCGCAGATGATCGCCCGGCTGGGTGGGGACGAGTTCGCCATCGTGATGACCGGGCTGACCGACGTCAGCCAGGCGCGTGAGCTGGCCGACCGGGTGGTCGGGGTGTTGGCCGAGCCGGTGCCGTTGGACGGGCTGCCGTTGGACGTCGGCGGCTCCATCGGGATCGCCCTCTTTCCGGAGCACGGCGAGGACTTCGCCACCCTGATGCGGCACGCCGACGTGGCGATGTACGACGCCAAGCACCGCAACGACACGGTCGCCGTGTACGCCCCGGAGTCGGACCACAACTCGGCCGAGCGTCTCGGTCTCCTCGCCGACCTCCGCCGGGTGCTGGAATCCGGCCCGTCGGCCGCCGAGCCGGGTGAGCCCGAGCGGACGGCAGACGTACCCCTCGCCGTGGAGGCCGAGGTGCGCGGCGGTGACGGTGCGGCGCTGCCCACTCCGGCGGCGGCCACGGCCACGCCGCATCCGGGCGGTGCGCCGGTGATCACGCCGGCGTCGTCGGCGGGCGGGCGGTGGTGGGGCCGCCGGCGGCGGGCCGGCGCCGAGCTGGTGGACGCCGATGAGCTGATCAACCGGATCGCCACCGGCGCCGACCCGATCCGGGGCCGCAACAGCCGCGCGACGATCCCCGGCACCCGTTCCGGCCCGTTGCGGGACCGGCATGCCGGCGGCCACGGACGGCGGTCGCCGAACGGCGGTGCGGTGTCGCCGCCGGGCAGGGACCGTCCGGGGCGCGACGGCGGGTCGGTTCCCGAGGCCCAGGCGATCGAGTCGACCGGGTGGGTACGCGACGGCGGCGAGCCGGCCGACGACGCCGGTGAGATCACCATGTACTACCAACCGCAGATCGCCATCGCGACCGGCGAGGTCGTCGGCGTCGAGGCCCTGCTGCGCTGGCGGCACCCGCGCCGGGGCATGGTCGACCCGGAGGAGTTGATCCGGGTCGCCGAGCAGAGCGCGGTGATGCGGCTGCTCACCCGGCGAGTGGTGGACGACGTGGTGGAGCAGCTCGCCAAGTGGTCGGCGGCCGGCATCGGGCTGCGGGCGGCGCTGAACGTCAGCGTGCGCGATCTGCACACCGGCGAGATCGCCGACCAGATCGCCGACCGGCTGGCCCGCTACGGGGTGCCGGCCGAGCGGCTGCAACTGGAGATCACCGAGGGCGCCCTGATGGCCGACCCGCGCCGGGTGTTGGCCACCATCTCCCGGCTGCACCGCATCGGGGTGGCCATCGCGCTGGACGACTTCGGCACCGGCTACTCGTCCCTGCAACATCTGCGCCGACTTCCGCTGTCCGAGGTGAAGGTGGACCGGTCGTTCGTGCTCGGCATGGCCGAGGACGCCGACGACGCGGCGATCGTCCGGTCGATGATCGAGTTGGCGGGCGCGCTGGGGCTGCGGGTGGTCGCCGAGGGCGTGGAGGACGAGCGGACCTGGCGGATGTTGTACGCCGCCGGCTGCGACGCCGCCCAGGGCTGGTTCTACGCCCGTCCGATGCCCGCCGAGGAGCTGGTCACCTGGCTGGCCCGCTACCGGCCGGTCCGCCCGGCGGGTGGCCCGGAGCCGGAGGTCGGCCGCCGGTCGACCCGCTGACCCACCCGAGCAGCCGGCGGAGGGGGCGGAACAATAGACTCGCTCCGGTCACCGCGCGTCACGCCGCACGCGTCGCGCGGCCGGCACACCGCCCGACCAGCAGGACATCAGAAGGGGGCACGGATGGCCGCCATCTCCCGCGAGGAGGTCGCGCACCTGGCGCGCCTGTCGCGGCTCGCCGTCACCGAGGAGGAGCTGGACACCTTCGCCGGCCAGCTCGACGTGATCCTCCAGGCGGTCGCCCAGGTCGGCGAGGTCACCGCCGCGGACATCCCGCCGACCTCGCACTCGGTGCCGCTGACCAACATCTTCCGCGAGGACGTCGTTACGCCGTGCCTGACCCCGCAGGAGGCGCTGTCGGGCGCGCCGGACGCCGAGGACCAGCGGTTCCGCGTACCGCGGATCCTGACCGAGGACGTGGCCTCATGAGCGGACGTGCACGGGCGACTGGCGTCGCGAAGCGGAGCGGAGTGACGGCATGAGCGATCTGACCAGAATGACCGCGACGGAGATCGCCGCGCTGGTCGCCGGCGGCGAGACCTCCGCCGTCGAGGTGACCCGGGCACACCTGGACCGGATCGCCGCGGTCGACGAGCAGGTGCACGCCTTCCTGCACGTCGACACCGACGGCGCGCTCGCCGCGGCCCGCGCGGTGGACGAGCGCCGGGCCGCCGGCGAGGAGTTGGGCCCCCTCGCGGGTGTGCCGGTCGCGGTGAAGGACGTGCTCGCCACCCGTGGCGTGCCGACCACCGTCGGCTCGAAGATCCTGGAGGGCTGGCGCCCGCCGTACGACGCGACGATCGTGCAGCGGTTGCGCGAGGCCGGCACGGTGATGCTCGGCAAGACGAACATGGACGAGTTCGCCATGGGCTCCTCCACGGAATATTCGGCGTACGGCCCGACGCACAACCCGTGGGACCTGAGCCGGATCCCGGGCGGCTCGGGCGGTGGCAGCGCCGCCGCGCTGGCCGCGTACGAGGCGCCGCTGGCGATCGGCTCGGACACCGGCGGCTCGATCCGCCAGCCCGGCGCGGTCACCGGCACCGTGGGCGCGAAGCCCACCTACGGCGGCACCTCCCGCTACGGGCTGGTCGCCTTCTCGTCGTCGCTGGACACGCCCGGCCCGTGCGCCCGTACGGTGCTCGACGCGGCCCTGCTGCACCAGGTGATCGCCGGGCACGACCCGCGTGACTCCACCTCGATCCCGCAGCCGGTGCCGGACGTGGTGGCGGCGGCGAAGCTCGGCGCGACCGGCGACCTGACCGGCGTGCGGCTCGGCATCGTCAGCGAATTCGTCGGCGAGGGCGCCGAGCCGGGCGTGATGGCCGCGTTCCGCGAGTCGGTGGACGCGCTGACCAAGATGGGCGCCGAGGTCGTGGAGATCTCCTGCCCGACGTTCGCGTACGCGCTGCCGGCGTACTACCTGATCGCCCCGAGCGAGTGCTCCTCCAACCTGGCCCGGTTCGACGGCGTCCGGTTCGGCCTGCGGGTCGGCGACGACGGAAACCGGTCGCTGGAGGAGGTCATGTCGCTGACCCGGGAGGCCGGTTTCGGCCCCGAGGTCAAGCGCCGCATCATGGTCGGCACGTACGCGTTGTCGTCGGGTTACTACGACGCGTACTACGGGCAGGCGCAGAAGGTCCGGACGCTGATCACGCGCGACTTCACGGCCGCGTTCGATCGGGTCGACGCGCTGATCTCGCCGACCACCCCGTTCACGGCCTTCCCGATCGGCGCCCGCACCGCCGACCCGTACCAGATGTACCTGGCCGACCTGTTCACCATCCCGACCAACCTGTACGGCGGGCCGGGCATCTCGGTGCCCTGCGGCCTCTCCGAGGGGCTGCCCGTCGGCCTGCAGGTGATGGCCCCGACGATGGCCGACGACCGGATGTACCGGGTCGCCGCCGCGCTGGAGTCCGCGGTCGGCACGTTCACCCCACCGGCACTGTGAGGCAGGAGCCCAGATGACGACGACGCTTCCCGCGTACGACGAGGTCGTCGCACGCTACGAACCGGTGATCGGCCTGGAGACCCACGTCGAGCTGGGCACGAACACCAAGATGTTCTGCGGCTGCCCGACGGACTTCGGCGGCGAGCCGAACACCCGGGTCTGCCCGGTGTGCCTGGGGCTGCCCGGCTCGCTGCCGGTGGCCAACAAGGCGGCCATCGAGGCGATCATCCGGATCGGCCTGGCGTTGAACTGCTCCATCGCGCAGTGGTGCCGGTTCGCCCGGAAGAACTACTTCTACCCGGACATGCCGAAGAACTTCCAGATCAGCCAGTACGACGAGCCGATCTGCGTCGACGGCTACCTGGACGTCGAGGTGGGCGGCGAGACGGTGCGCATCGAGATCGAGCGGGTGCACCTGGAGGAGGACACCGGCAAGACGCTGCACGTCGGTGGCGCGACCGGCCGCATCCACGGTGCGACCGAGTCGCTTGTCGACTACAACCGGGCCGGCATTCCGCTCGTCGAGATCGTCACCAAGCCGATCCCGGGCACCGGCGCGCTCGCCCCCGAGGTGGCCAAGGCGTACGTCACCGAGCTGCGCGACGTGATCCGCACGCTCGGGGTCTCGGACGTGCGGATGGAGGAGGGTTCGCTGCGCTGTGACGTGAACACCTCGCTCAACCTGCCGGCTCAGGAGTGGGGCACCCGCACCGAGACCAAGAACGTCAACTCGCTGCGCTCGGTGGAGCGGGCGGTCCGCTCGGAGATGCTGCGGCAGGCGTCGGTGCTGGACGCGGGCGGCCGGATCACCCAGGAGACCCGGCACTTCCACGAGGACACCGGCGACACCACCCCGGGGCGCTCGAAGGAGACGGCCACCGACTACCGGTACTTCCCGGAGCCGGACCTGGTGCCGATCGCACCGGACCCGGCCTGGGTCGCCGAGCTGAAGGCCGCCCTGCCGGAGCTGCCCCGGGTGCACCGGCGTCGGCTTCAGCAGCAGTGGGGCCTGTCCGACCTGGACATGCAGTCGGTGCTCAACGCCGGCGCGGTCGAGCTGATCGAGGCCACCGTGGCCGCCGGCACCACCCCGGCGGCGGCCCGCAAGTGGTGGCTCGGCGAGCTGTCCCGGCGGGCCAACGAGAGCGGCGTGGAGCTGGCCGACATCGGCGCCACCCCCGCGCAGGTCGCTGAGCTGCAGGGCCTGGTCGACGCGGGCAAGCTCAACGACAAGATGGCCCGTACGGTGCTGGAGGGCGTGGTCGACGGTGAGGGCTCGCCCACCGAGATCATGACCAGCCGTGGCCTGGAGGTCGTCTCGGACACCGGCGCGCTCACCGCCGCCGTGGACGAGGCGATCGCCGCCAACCCCGGCATCGCCGACAAGATCCGTAGCGGCAAGGTCGCGGCGGCCGGCGCCCTCGTCGGCGCGGTCATGAAGACCACCCGTGGTCAGGCCGACGCGAAGACCGTCCGTGAGCTGATCCTGACTCGTGGCTCATGTTGGCCAGGAACTCCGACTTGTACGCCGAGGCCCGCGTGAGCTGCTGCGCCTTCTCCTCCAGGCCGAGCCGGG
>NZ_JBFAPG010000214.1:0-10095 GCF_040675595.1 Micromonospora sp. NPDC049580 | reverse complement strand
GCCACCCGGTGCGCCCGGGTCCGTGCGCACCGCGCGGGCGATCAGGGCAGCCACCTGCCGCAGCTCGCCCTCGCGCATCCCCTGGGTGGTGACGCTCGGCGTGCCCACCCGGATGCCGGAGGCCACCAGCGGCGGCTGCGGGTCGTACGGGATGGCGTTCTTGTTGAGCGTGATCGCGGCGGCGTCGCACCGGGCCTCGGCCTGCGCGCCGGTCACCCCCAGCTCCCGCAGGTCGATCAGGGCCAGGTGGGTGTCGGTGCCGCCGGACACCGGGCGCATCCCCTCGTCGGCCAGCCCGGCCGCGAGGGCCTGGGCGTTGCTGACCACCTGGCGGGCGTACGTCTGGAACTCGGGCTGGGCGGCCTCACGCAGCGCGACCGCCTTGGCCGCCACCGCGTGCATGAGCGGGCCGCCCTGGGTGAACGGGAAGACCGCCTTGTCGATCCGCTGGGCCAGCGACTCGCGGCAGAGGATCATGCCGCCGCGCGGACCGCGGAGCACCTTGTGGGTGGTCGCGCAGACGACGTCGGCGTACGGCACCGGGGACGGAATGGCCCGGCCGGCGACCAGGCCGATGAAGTGCGCGGCGTCGACCATCAGGTACGCGCCGACCTCGTCTGCGATCTCCCGGAACCGGGCGAAGTCGATCAGCCGGGGGTACGCGGTCGCGCCACAGATGATCAGCTTGGGCCGGTGTGCCCGGGCCAGGTCGCGTACCTCGTCGTAGTCGATCAGCTCGGTGTCCGGGCGGACCGGGTAACCGACCGGGTGGAACCACTTGCCGGAGAAGTTCACCCGGCTGCCGTGGGTGAGGTGCCCGCCGTGCGGCAGGTCCATCGCCAGCACCGTGTCCCCCGGCTGCACCAGCGCGGCGTACGCGGCCAGGTTGGCGCTCGCCCCCGAGTGCGGCTGGAGGTTGGCGTGCTCGGCCCCGAACAGCTCCTTGGCGCGGGCGATGCCGATCTCCTCGGCCCGGTCCACCTCGGCGCAGCCGCCGTAGTAGCGCCGGCCCGGGTAGCCCTCGGCGTACTTGTTGGTCAGCGTCGAGCCGAGCGCGGCCAGCACCGCCGGCGAGGTCAGGTTCTCGCTGGCGATGAGCTGCAGGCCACCGCGCAACCGGTCCAGCTCGCCGAGGACCACCCCGGCGATCTCCGGATCGGTGGCCCTGAGCTGCGCGAAATCCGGCCCCCAGAAGGTGCTCGTCTCGGTCTCCACAGCGAACGAGTCTAGGGGGCCGCAGACTGGGAGTCGTGAGATGCCTCGTCACCGGAGCCACCGGATACATCGGCGGGCGGCTGACACCGCTGCTGCTCGCCGACGGGCACACCGTGCGCTGCCTCGCCCGCAAGGCGGTGCGGCTGCGCGACGTGCCCTGGGCCGCGGCGGCCGAGATCGTCGAGGGCGACCTGAGTCGCCCGGAGACGCTGCCCGCCGCGTTCGCCGACGTCGACGTCGCGTACTTCCTGGTGCACTCGCTGGGCCGAGCGGACTTCGAGGCCGCCGACCGGGAGGCGGCGACCAACTTCGCGACTGCCGCCCGCGCGGCCGGCGTACGCCGGATCGTGTATCTGGGCGGCCCGGAGCCGGCGGCCGACGCCGAGGTCCCCTCCCCGCACCTGCGGTCCCGGGCCGAGGTGGGTCGGATCCTGCTGGCCAGCGGGGTGCCCACGGCGGTGCTCCGCGCCGCGGTGATCATCGGGTCCGGCTCGGCGTCGTTCGAGATGCTGCGCTACCTGACCGAGCGGCTGCCCGCCATGGTCACCCCCCGGTGGGTCCGCAACCGGATCCAGCCGATCGCGGTCCGCGACGTGCTGCGCTACCTGGCCGGCTGCACCACGCTGCCGCCCGAGGTCAGTCGCGGCTTCGACATCGGCGGGCCGGACGTGCTCACCTTCCGCGACATGATGCAGCGCTACGCCCGGGTGGCCGGCCTGCGCCGGCGGATCATCGTGCCGGTCCGCCCGCTCACCCCGTCGCTGTCCTCGCACTGGGTCGGGCTGATCACCCCGGTGCCGAACACGATCGCCCGCCCACTGGTGGAGAGCCTGATCCACGAGGCCGTGGCACACGAACACGACATCGCCCGGTACGTGCCCGACCCACCGGACGGCCTCACCGGCTTCGACGACGCCGTGGCGTTGGCGCTGGCCAAGGTGCGCGACGCCCAGGTGGAGACCCGCTGGTCCACCGCGAGCGGTCCGGACGCGCCGGCCGAGCCGCTGCCCACCGACCCGGACTGGTCCGGTGGCACCGCGTACACCGACGTCCGGGAGCGCACGGTGGACGCGTCACCGGCGGCGCTCTGGCGG
Organism: Micromonospora sp. NPDC049580; assembly: GCF_040675595.1. Lineage (NCBI taxonomy): Bacteria > Bacillati > Actinomycetota > Actinomycetes > Micromonosporales > Micromonosporaceae > Micromonospora > Micromonospora sp. NPDC049580. Next base: position 7,786 of record NZ_JBFAPG010000214.1, on the reverse strand, counting down.
GTCATCGAGGGCGTCGGCGGCGAGCACGGCTGGTACTCGTTCCCCCTCGCCTGGTCGGTACGCGGCTGGCTGGACCGGCTGGTCGGCGGGGTGGGGCTGCGGCGGGGCCGGCGTGACCCGCACCGCCTCCAGGTCGGCGAGGCGCTGGACTTCTGGCGGGTGGAGGAGATCGTCCCGGGCGAGCTGCTGCGGCTGCGCGCGGAGATGCGACTGCCCGGCCGCGCCTGGCTGGAGATGCGGGCGCTGCCGGTCGACAACGGACGCAGCCGCTACCAGCAGCGCGCGGTCTTCCTGCCCCGCGGGCTGGCCGGACACGCCTACTGGGGGTCGGTGGCCCCGTTCCACGCGGTGGTCTTCGGCGGCATGGCCCGCAACATCGCCCGCAACGCCGAACAGGCCTCCTGACCACCCCGCCTCGGACGGGTCAGTTGCCGGTGCGGGCCCCGGTGACCTGGAACGCGGCGCGCTCGCTGGGCGGGACGAAGTCGCGTACCGGCTGGTCGCGGAGGGCGGCGCCGAGCACCTCCCCCACCGCGGTCGCCATCCGGGCCTGCACCGCCTGACCGACCGCGTCCCGCGGGTCGTCGGGGTTGGCCGCCATCGAGGCGACCGCCAACTGCGGGGTGAAGGCCACCACCGTCTCCGTCTCGTACCGCTCGGAGCTGCCGGTCTTGCCGGCCACCGGGCGGCCCAGCTGGGAACGCAGGTCGGGCGCGGTGGCGCCGTCGCACCGCCCGTACATCGACTGGTCGCCCACGGGGCAGCGGGCCGCGTCCGCCGCCGCCCGCGCCACGTCGGTGTCGAGCACCTGTCGACAGTCCGGCTTGGCGGCGTCCACCGGCCGGCCGGTCGAGTCGCTGATCGAGACCACCGGCAGCGGCGCGCACCAGGTCCCCTCGGCCGCCACCGTGGCGTACGCCGTCGCCAGGTCCAGCGGGGTCGTCGCGGCCACGCCCAGGGTGAACGGGCCCCAGTCCTTCGCGCCGTAGCGGGCCAGCCGCTCGTCGGAGTCGGCCCGCAGCACGATGCCCAGCCGCTCGGCCATCTCCACCACCCGGTCGGCGCCGACCCGCTCGGTCAGCCACGCGAAGTACGTGTTCACCGACCGGCCGAACGCGGTCCACATGGTGCGGGGGCCGTTCATCGACGAGGGACTGGCGTTCGACGGGCACCAGCGGCCGTCGCAGCTTCCCGCCCCCGTCACCGGGAACCGGGTGAGCAGTTGGGTCGGCGCTCTGAACTCGGTCGACAGCGGCAGGCCGGACTCCAGCGCGGCCAGCATGGCGAAGAGCTTGAACGTCGAGCCGCCCTGGTAGCCCTCGATGGCCCCGCCGCCGGCGACGAGCTGGTTGACCGTGTTCGGATGGTTCTTCTGCCCGACCGGGTTGGCCGCGACGCTGTAGGTGCGGTTCACCGACATCGCCAGCACCCGGCCGGTGCCGGGCTGCACCACGGCGGTGGGCACCGCCCGCGCGTCGGTCAGGCGGTAGATCTTCAGCACCTGCTCGGTGGTGGCCCGCTGCACCGCCGGGTCCAGCGACGAGACGATGGAGAAGCCGCCCCGGCGCAACGTGCGTCGCCGCTCGTCGGCACTCGACCCGAACGCCGACTGGCTGCTCCACCAGCGGGTGAACCAGTCGCAGAAGAAGCCCCAGTCGTTGTGCCCGTCGGGCACCCCCGTGCAGTCGTTCGGCGTCTCGCTGGGTCGCAGTTGCAACGGCTCGGCCTGCGCCGCCGCCGCCGCGTCGGCCGGCACCTGACCGGTCTCGACCAGCCGCTCGAGCACGTACGTCCGTCGGCCCAGGGCGCTGTCGGCGTCCCCGTTGATCGGGTCGTCGCTGTCCGGCGAGCGGACCAGCCCGGCCAGCAGCGCGGCCTGGGCCAGGGTCAACTCGGCCGGCGAGCGGGAGAAGTAGCGCTTGCTGGCCGCCCCGATCCCGTACGCCCCGGCCCCGAAGTAGGCGATGTTGAGATAGCGGGTGAGGATGTCCTCCTTGCTCAGCTCCCGCTCGAGCGCCAGCGCGTACCGCATCTCCTGGAGCTTGCGGGCGGTGGTGACCTCGGTGGCCGCCTGGCGCTGTCGCTCGGTCAGCCGGGGGTCGCTGCTGAGCACGTTGCGGACGTACTGCATGGTCAGGGTGGAGGCGCCCTGCCGGGTCCTGCCGTCACGCTTGTTTACCGTGAAGGCGCGCACCACACCGCGCAGGTCCACCCCGCTGTGCTGGTAGAACCGGACGTCCTCGGCGGCCACGATGGCCTGCCGCATCACCGGGGCGACTTCACGCAGCGGAACGTCCACCCGGTCCTCCTGGTAGAAGGACGTGATCAGGGTGGTGCCGTCGTTGGCGTAGAGGTTGGAGCGCTGGGCGGTGGGCGGCGTGCGCAGCGTGCTGGGCAGCTCCGAGTAGGGCGTGGACAGGGCGCTGAAGCCAATTCCGAAGACCAGGGCCGCGGGTAGGGCGGCTCCGGCCAGCACCAGGCCGGCCAGCACGCCGGCGATCACCACGGTCAGCAGTTTGTCGAGTCGGGCCCGGATCATCAGCTCTCCCCGCAGGAGCCGGTCACGCTAGGACCCGTTCAGAATGACCCGGAACACCCCTTTCGCCCCTGGTTTTCCCCAAACCCGGAGGAAACTCGCAGGTCGCTCAGGGCAGCAGCGCGGCGGCCAGCGGGTGGACCGTCTCCTCGATCTCGTCCGCGACCCGGGTGAAGCACTGGTCGCCGCGACCCCAGGGATCGTCGAGATCGTCGGTGGGCAGCGCGGAGGCGCCCAGCCGGTTGTCGTGCGCCGCCGCCACCAGGGCCACGCCCCGGGCGTACACCGCCTCCGGGGTGGCTTCGGCCGCCGGCAACGCGGCGGCGTCCACCGCGGCGAGCAGCCGGCCGAACTCACCCAGCACGAAGGTGCGGGCCGCCGCGTCCGGACGGAGCGCGACCACGTACTCCTGCTGGTCGGCCGTGGCCGTCAGGACCAGGTCGGCGGCGTCGATGTGGTCCGAGCGCAGCTTGCGCGCCGCGAACCCCTCGACGGCGCCGCCACGGTCGATGACCTGTCGCGCCGCCGGCGGGTTCATCTCCTCGCCCGCGTGCCAGCCGCCGGTGCCGGCGCTGTGGCTGTGCACCAGCTCCTCGGCGGCGGCCGGGTCCTGCGCACGCCGGGCCAACCGCTCCCGCACCGCGAGGGCGAGCAGTCGCTCGGCCATCGGCGAACGACAGATGTTGCCCATGCAGACGTGCAGGACGGTGAACGGGGGCACTCAGGCCCCCTGGACGTCGAGAAGATCCGGGACGACGTCGCGCAGCTTCTCCAGCGGGATCGCGCCGGCCCGCAGCAACTGCGGCACCTCGCCGGTCAGGTCCACGATCGTGCTCGGCACCGGATCCGGGCAGGGCCCGGCCTCCAGGTACGCGCGCACCGAGTAGCTGAGCTGGTCACGTGCCTCCTCGGCGGTAACCGCCGCCGGCTGGCCGGTCTTGTTGGCCGAGGAGACCGCCATCGGGCCGGTCTCCCGCAGCACCTCCAGGGCCACCGGGTGCAGCGGCATCCGCACCGCCACCGTGCCCGTCTTGTCGCCCAGGTCCCACTGGAGGCTCGGCGAGTGCTCGACCACGATGGTCAGCGCACCCGGCCAGAACGCCTCCACCAGGTCCCGTGCTGCCGTGGGCAGCGAGAAGACCAACCCGTCCAGGGTGTGGCGCGAACCGATCAACACCGGCGGCGGCATCTGCCGGCCCCGGCCCTTCGCGTCCAGCAGCGCCTTGACCGCGTAGGGCGTGAACGCGTCCGCGCCGATCCCGTAGACGGTGTCCGTCGGGAGGACGACCAGCTCGCCGTTCTTGACCGCCTCGATGGCCGCAGCGATGCCGCGGTCCCGATCGGCGGGCGATCGACAGTCGTAGAGCATCACGAGGAGTCAGTCTGCCACGCCGGCCCGGGCGCGGTGTGCTGGCCGTCCGCCCGTCGGGACGCGGTGGCGTAGCGAGGGCGGCCGGTGAGGTCCAGATGCTCCGTGACGGCCGCGAACCGGCCGTCGGAGGCGAACAACGCCGGGACCGCCACGTCGTGCGTGTCGTCGTGCTCGACCCCGATGACGCCGCCGGGGCGCAGCAGCGCCGCCGCCCGGATGATCACCGGTCGGATCACCGCCAGACCGTCCATGCCGCCGAAGACCGCCTCCGCCGGATCGTGCGCGGCCACCTCCGGCGGCACCACCACCTCCACCGGCACGTACGGCGGGTTGCAGAGCAGCACGTCCACCCGCCCCACCAGGTGCGCCAGCAGGTCCGGCGCCGTCACGTCGGCCTCGACCACCTCGATCGGCCGGTCGCCCGCGGCGGCCCGCTCGGCCGCGTTGCGGCGCAGCCACGCCAACGCCGCCGCGGACCGCTCGACCGCGATCACCCGCGCCCCGGGCAGCTCCTGCGCCACCGCCAGGGCGATCGCGCCGGTGCCGCTGCACAGATCCACGATCAGCGGCTCGGGTCTGCTCCGGCCCTGCTCGACACCCCAGCCCGCCAGCAGCTCCGTCTCCGGGCGGGGCACGAAGACGCCCGGACCGACCGCCAGCTCCAGATGCCGGAATCCGGCCCGACCGGTCAGGTGCTGCAACGGCTCCCGACCGGCGCGGCGGCCGACCAGCTCGTCGAGCCGGGCCAGCTGGGCGTCGTCCAGGTCGTCGGCGAGCGCCAGCCGACCCCGGGGCACCCCCAGCACGTACGCCGCCAGCAGCTCGGCCTCCACGCGCGCCGGGCCCACCCCGGCGGCGGCGAGCGCCCGCGCCGCGCGGGCGACCGCGGCGGACGGACGGGTACGGCCTGTCCCTTCGGGGGGGTGTTGCGGCAGAGTGGTCACGCGACAATCATGAGGCGTCACGGACGACGCGACGAACGGGTGCGTCAAGACGCACACGGCAGGAGGTTGTGGGTGGGCTGGCTCGACCGGGTCGATGACCAGGTTGACACCCTCACGCAGGCGCGGGCTTTGCAAGAAGCAAGTCGCTCGGCGGAGTCGTACGCGTTGCTGGAGCGGGTGATCCGCACCACCAGCGACCCGGCCGCCCGTGCGGACGCCCTGGTGCAGCGCCTCTCCGCGCTGATCAATCTCGGTCGGACGGCGGAGTTCACGCGGGCGATCGAGGAGGCGTCGGCGGCCGTTCGCGATCTCGCCGAGCCCTACCTGCACGGGCACCTCAACGCGCTGGCCGCGCTCGCCGCGCACCATCAGGGCGCGCTGGACCGCTGCGTCACCCACCTCGTCAAGGCCGCCCGGGCGCTCGGCGCCGTGGAGGACCCGGACCGGGACACCGCGTGGGGCTGGCACGACCTCGCGATGGCCTACAGCTACCTCAGCTTCCACGGCTACGCCCTGGGCGCGATCGAACGCGCGCGGCAGCTCGGGTTGACCGCCGGCATCCCGGAGGAGACGTTCGCCGCACCGGGCATCCGGCTGCGCAACGCGGTGGCACTGGACCACAACGGGGACAGCGACGGCTGCCTGCGGGTGCTGCGGGACGTCGCGGCCGATCTGGCCCGGTTCGTCCGCAGTGGGCGGGCCGGCCGGCTGCGCCCGAGCAGCCTCGCCGCGTACGGATACTCGGCGGCACGTCAGGCCGCGCTCGGCGACCCGCTGGAGCCGACCGGCGAGACCCAGCCGTCCCACCTGCTCAGCCACGGCGGGGACAGCGCCCGGGCGCGGGACATGCGACAGCTCGGCATGGTCTGCCTGGCCGTCGCGGATGGTCGGCCCATCGAGGCGGTCGCCCGGCTGGACACCATCCGGGTGTCCACCGAGACGCTCGGCGCGGCCGAGCCGGCCCGGCTGCGCAGCATCGCGCTGGCCCGCGCTGGCGACCACCCGGCGGCGCACCGGGCGGACCGGCTGGCGTTCCGGCTCGCCGCGCAACGCAACGACCGGCTGCGCGACGTCTACATCGACGGCATCGCCGCCCGGATCGACCACGAGGAGATGCGTCGGGAGGCGGCCCGGTACGAGGGCGAGGCGCTGACCGACCCGCTCACCGGGCTACCCAACCGGCGCAGGCTGGAGCGGTACATCACCGCTGTGGTCACCCGGGGCGAGCGGGTGGTCATCGGCGTCTGCGACCTGGACGGCTTCAAGGCGGTCAACACCCGCCACGGGCACCACTCCGGCGACCTGGTGCTGCAACGCATCGCCGGGGTGATCAACCGGGTGATGCGCCGGGGTGACTTCGTGGCCCGCTACGGCGGGGACGAGTTCGTGGTGGTGCTCCCGGAGACCGGCATGACCGAGGCCGCCGAGGTGGCCCGCCGGATCGAGGCGGCGGTGCGCAACGAGGACTGGGAGTCCCTGGTGCCGGGCACCCCGGTCGGGGTGAGCATCGGCTTCGCGGAGGTCTCCGGCGGCGGCGGGCTGCGCGACGCGCTCAGCGTCGCATTCGAGCAGGCCGACCGGGAGATGCTGCGCGCGAAGTCACGCCCCCGCGCGAGCTGACCCCCCTTACGGGGTCGATCAAGGACTTGTGGTCCCCCACAAAAGGCCCACGACGCGACAATCTCCCCACCACAACTCCATGATCGACCGGGGTCGCGGCCGCGCAGGCCGGCGGTACGGTCAGCGGCGCGTCAGTTCGGTGTCGCCGGCCAGCCGGGCGGCGCGGTCGGCCTCGGCCAGGGCGTCCAGCACCCCGTCCAGGTCGCCGGCGAGCGCCAGATCCAGGTTGTAGGCGGTGTAGCCGATCCGGTGGTCGGTGATCCGGTTCTGCGGGAAGTTGTACGTGCGGATCCGCTCCGAGCGGTCCACGGTGCGTATCTGCGCCTTGCGGGCGTCCGAGGCGGCGGCGTCGGCCTGCTCCTGGGCGGCGGCGAGCAGCCGGGCCCGCAGGATCCGCATCGCCTGCTCCCGGTTCTGCAACTGGGACTTCTCGTTCTGGCAGGAGACGACGATGCCGGTCGGCAGGTGGGTGATCCGTACCGCCGAGTCGGTGGTGTTCACCGACTGGCCGCCCGGCCCGGACGACCGGAACACGTCGATGCGCAGCTCGTTGGCGTCGATGGTGACGTCGACGTCCTCGGCCTCGGGGAGCACCAGCACCCCGGCCGCGCTGGTGTGGATCCGGCCCTGCGACTCGGTGACCGGGACGCGCTGCACCCGGTGCACGCCGCCCTCCCACTTCAGCCGCGACCAGACGCCGTTCCCACCCTCGGGCACGCCCTTGGTCTTGATCGACAGCGACACGTCCTTGACGCCGCCGAGATCCGAGTCCTGCGCGTCGATCACCTCGGTGATCCAGCCGTGCCGCTCGGCGTACCGGGTGTACATCCGCAGCAGGTCGCCGGCGAACAGCGCCGACTCCTCGCCGCCCTCACCGGCCTTGATCTCGACGATCACGTCCTTGGCGTCGTGCGGGTCACGCGGGATGAGCAGCTCGGCGAGGCGCTCCTCCAGCACCGGCAGGGACGCCGCGATCGCCTCGGTCTCGGCCGCGAACGAGGGATCCTCGGCAGCCAGCTCGCGGGCCGCGGCCAGGTCGGCGCGCGCCTGCTCCAGCTCACCGGCGGCCTTGTGCAGCGGCACCAGCTCGGCGTACCGGCGGCCCACCCGGCGCGCGGTGGCCTGGTCGGCGTGGATGGCCGGGTCGGCCAGCCGCTTCTCCAGCTCCGCGTACTCGTCGAGGAGGCCGGCCAGACGCTCGCTGCTCATGCTGCGGATGCTCCTTCGACGGTGCGACACCGGGCCGGCCCCGAGAGCCGACGGCGCGTGGAAACAGGCGAAACGCGGACGGCGCCCGCGTCCGGTGGAAAACCG
>NZ_JBFAPG010000213.1:0-10107 GCF_040675595.1 Micromonospora sp. NPDC049580 | reverse complement strand
GTCTCGGCCTCGCCCGCGTCGGTGTTCAGCGCCTCGGCGACGGGGGAGGAGGCGGTCAACGGCTCCGCCGAGCCGTGGATTGCGCTCTGCGGCACCGGGCCGGACGGTCGGGCGTACACCCTGGTCTTTACCGGTCTCGGGGTCGACGACCGGTGGTTCGTGCGGACCGCGATGTACCCGGGTGTGGGGGTGGCGTTCGCCTTCGAACGGCCGGTCACCATCGCGGCTGGCCTGCAGCGGCAGGGCCGGCACGGCGTGGTCGTCGCCGATGGAGCCCTGGACCCTGCCACCGCCGCGGCAGTGGCCGCGAACTCCGCCCGTGTTGACGTGGTGAGCGGTGATCATGTGGTGAAACAGAGGTCAACGAGCGGTTGATCCACTCCAGGTCGCCGACATGGGGGTGTCCGGGCGTCTGGATGCCCCCATTTCGGCGATATGGTGTGGATCAACCGCACAGGGGGTCGCGTTTGTCAGCGGGTGGGCAGGGCGGCGGTCACCCGCACGGACTTGACGATGGCGGGGATGGAGCCGATCAGCAGGACCAGACCCCAGATGATGGCCACGATGGCGAAGACCAGCGCGCCCACGTCGTCGAGGATGCTCACCACGATGACCGGGACGAGCCGGTGCAGGAACTCCAGCACGACGGTGCAAAGCAGGGTGGTGAGCGCCAGCAGCACGAGGCCCTTGTTCTGCGCGAACCGTGGCTGGGCGATCAGCAGCAGCACCACCCAGACCAGCTTCAGCAGCAGCGCCAGCCCCAGCAGCAGGCTCGCCTCACCCACCGGGAAGAAGCCCCACAACGCCAGGTACGCCAGGGTGCCGAACGGCACGGCCAAAAACAGCGACACCATGATGGTCAGCTCCACGAAAGCGATGATCAGCAGCACGAGCGAGCCCAGGATGAGCAGGATCGAGAAGATCAGCGTCGCCACACCCTGGATCCGGCCCTGCACCCGCTCGGGCACGACCAGGCTCAGGCAGAACAGACCGGTGGTCCACAGCGCCACCACGTCGATCAGCGCCAGGTAGCTCGTACCCCGCCCGGAGGGCTCGCTGATTCCGCCGGCGTCCACCTCCACGCCGAGGTCCGCCGCGCCGGCCAGCAGCGCGCCGGTGGCGTCCCCGCCCCCGGTGAGCAGTGACGATCCGACCTCGACGAGGACCACCAGCGTGACCGCGACCAGCGCGAGCAGCAGGAAGGGCTTGCGCAGGTCACCCATGTCGGGCCTCCTCGCGGTCGTGCCGGCCGACAGGTGCGCGGCCGGGGCCGGCGGCCGGCACGGGCCCGGCCGGGGGACGGGTCAGTCGGCGGCGACGGTGACCGTGCATCCGACACCTCCCGGACAGCTCAGCAGCACAGTGACCGCACGGTCGACGGCGATCCGGGCGACCGCCTCGCCGCCGTCGTCCGGCTCGACCTCGGAGCGCACGGTGAGGTCGGCGTCGCGGGGCGCCGGAGCGCGCACCGCGAACGGGCGACCACTGCGCAGCACCAGCGTCCGCAGCTCGCCCGGGTCGGCGATGCGCACCGCGCAGCCGCCGACGAAGCTGAGCACGTCGCCGGTGCGGTCGCAGTCGGCCTGAACGGTCGCCGGGTCGACGCTCGTACTCGCGCCGGCCAGCCGGCCGAGCCGCTCGACGACCCCCGGCGGATCGTCCGCGCGGCCCTGGTCGCCGCCGGAGACACCGACGGCGAGGACGAAGAACGCCACCAGCAGCGCCGCCAGGGTCACCAGCACCACCTTCTGCCGACCGCTCATCGCTGCGCGACCGCCCCGGTCACCTCGGTGAACCGGATCTGGTCCACGCCGGCGAAGTACCTGTCGAAGCCCTGCGTCTTGCCCACCGCGACCAGGGTGAGCGTGTGCCGACCCGGCCCGAGCCGGACGGTGCCCACGTCGGTGAAGTCCTGCAGGACGACCGTCGGCGTGAAGCCGAAGAAGGTGCCGCCGAGCTGCACCCCGTCGACCTGCCAGATGGTGTTGGCGTAGTCGAAGGACGTGGTGCGCCTGGTGGAGAACCGCCAGAGCGCGTCGGCGGGCAGCTCGACCGTGACGCTCACCCGGTCGCCGGGTGCCAGGCCGGTGAAGAACAGCTGCTTGTCGCCCGACCAGGTCACGTCGCAGCAGTTCGGTTGCGCCCCGACCGCCGCGGCGGTCTTCGCCGGGGATTCGATTCGAGCGCCGTCGACCAGGCTCTCCGCCTCCACCGTCACGACCCGTGGCGTGCCCGGCGTGGGTGTGCCGTCGGGTCGGGTCAGCAGGTAGCCGACCACGCCGCCGACCACCAGCACCAGCGCCGCCGCGGCGGCGATCCACGGCCAGGGCGTCCGCTTCGGCGCGGCGACCGCGCGGACCTCGTACGTCACCCGGCCGCTGGAGCGCGAGCTCTCCTCCGGCGCGGTGTTCGCCGAGTACGCGAACCCGGTCATGTCGTAGCGGCGCGGCGCGGTGCCCGCCGGCACGGCGAGGCGGACCAGGAAGGACACCGAGCCCTGCCCGGGGACCACCCGCTGCGGCTCGGTGACCGTGAACCAGGCCCGCTGGCTGCCCTCGCCGGGTGCCACGTCGAAGACCACGGTGTCCGGCGCCAGGCCCGGATTGGAGACGGTGAAGGTCAGCTCGCCGTGGTTGGCGGCATCCAGGGTGAACTGCGACGCGGCGGCGACGACGGTCCATTCGGTGGTCATGACGGCTCCTCTGCGGACGGTGTCGCGCTCGGCGGGCTGGGTGGCGGCGAAGCGGCGACGACGATCTCGGCGGTGGTCGACGCGGGCTTCTCCGCCTCGACGATTCGGGTGATCACGGCGAGCTGACCGGCGGCGGCCGCCGGCACCCGCACCACGATGTGGAAGGGCCGCTCGTCGGGTTCGTCGATGACGAACCCCGGCAACCCGGTGGCCAGCTCCAGCGCTCGGCGCATCCCGTACGGGGTGCCGCGCCACCGGGCCAGCAGCGCGCCGTTGGCCACCAGGTCACGGAGCCGGCCCACCGGCAGCGGCAGCGGGGCGTCCGGTCGGGGCGAGGCCACCACGTGGTCCATCGCCACCCAGCGGGTCAACCGCACGACCAGGTGGTCGGGCGCCCGGTACGGGTCGAACAGGGCGTCCACCTCGGCGAGGATCGCCTCGTCCGGAGCGTGCAGCCCCTCCATGACGTCCAGCAGCGCCCAGAGCACGCTGCCCGGCACGCACGCCCGCTGGTAGGCGGCGGGCAGCAGCCGCTCAATCGCCGAGCGTCGCATCCTGGCGCACCACCTCGATGTCGTGCTCGCCGGAGCAGAGCAGCCACGTGTCCGGGACGGTCACCACGTCGGCGGTGGCCTGGTTGGCGCTGGCGGTCCAGTTGACCGCGTCGGCACTGCGGTACACGCCGCGCTCACCGCAGGCCAGGACCAGTCGGTCGCCCGCCGTGGGACCGTTCGCACCGACGGTCGCCGGGCCGCTCACGGCGACGGCGTCCACCGGCACGAACCGGGTCCGGTCGCGCAGCGGCAGCCCGCAGTTGACCGACACCGACTGCCACTGCGGCTGGGCCGCGAGGGTGTCCAGCCGCAGCACCCCGCCGCTCTGCGTGGCGGCGAGGGCCTGCGATCCGGCGAACGCCAGGTCGCGGCAGGTCCCGCCGATCCAGCCGCTCTGCACGGTCTGCCACTGCACGTCGGACTCGAACAGCCGGGTGCGGTGGCAGCCCTGGCCGGGCTTCTTCGGGTCCGGCTCGCCCGCGCCGCTCCACAGCAGGGTGGCCGGGCCGTCGTACTGCACCGCGAGGACCCGGTTGTCCACGTTGGAGAGGCCGACGTGCGCGAAGCTGCCCGGCCGGCCACCGGCGGTCGACAGGTACACCCCGAAGCCCGCCTGCGCGGCGACCGCCACACCGGGAGCGCCCCGCTCGGAGACGAACGCGCGTACGGCGTAGAAGCCCCGGTCGGCGTCGGACGAATCGACGAGGATCTGCAGCGGCACCGCGCCGGGCAGCAGCGACACCTCGTACAGCCCGGTGTCGGTCGCCACCAGCAGCGCGCCGGCGCCGTCGCGGTCCAGCCACGCCACGTCGGAGATGCGCGAGTCCAGGTCGGTCAGCAGCGACCACGTCTCACCCAGGTCGGTGCTCAGGTGCACCCGGGAGCCGCCCGAGGCGCGCAGCGTCACCACGGCCACCGAGCCGGGGCGCGCGACGATGCCCGGTCGCACCGGCGCGGGCGCGGGCGCCACCCGCAGCACGGTCTCGTCGTCGAACCGGCCGGCCGGCTCCCAGCCGGAGCCCGCGTTGCTGGAGCGGAACAGCACCGGGCCGCGTCCGGCGTACCAGGTGCGCGGCTGGTACTGGTCGACGGCGAGGGCGCGGACCTCGGCGTCGGGGGCCTCGTCGACCACGAACCGCACCGACTCGACGTAGCGCACGCCCGGCTCGGCGTGCTCCAACAACCGGTACACGTTGGACGCGCGCAGCGGCTCACCGAACGGCCACCCGGTCGGGTTGAGCGCGGTGGGCAGCGGGCTGAGCGTCTGGTGCAGCCGGTCGTGGATGCGTCGCCGGACCGCGTCCACGTCCTCCTCCCGGCGCACCACCACCCGGGCCCGCACCGACACCGCCTTGAACCGGGCCCAGGTGGCCCGCGAGCGGATGCCGACCATCCGGCGCTGTTCCAGGTCGCCCTCGACGCGGTGGCGGGCCTCGGGCACCTCGTGCTCGCGCAGCACCGCCACCGGCAGCCGGCCGCCCGGACGGGCCGTCGGCGGCACGTACGGCACCAGCACCACCTCGACCTCACCGGGCCGGGCGAAGCTGTAGACGGCCGAGCGGGTGAACGCGCGGGCCCGCGCCACCGCGCCGGAGCTGGTGGCCAGCACCTCGAAGTCGCGGGCGGTGACGGCGCGCTGCTGGGCGAAGAACTCGTACGGGCCGCGCAGCAGCACCGATTCCAGCGCCTCCATCTCCCGGCCGCCGGCCGCGGGCGCGGGGTTGTCGACCCGTACCCCGGGCAGTGGATCGCGCAGGCTGGTCAGCGTGCCGGCCGCCACGTTGCCGGTCGGACCGCCGCCGGCCCGGTACCAGAGCCGGACCTGTCGCCCGGCCGGCGGCACGGCCGCCACCGTCACCGCCCCGCCCGGCCCGGCGGCCTCGCCCGCACCGGCGGGCGGTCGCAGGTCGAGGGCCGGGGCGAAGGTGACGGTGCCCGAGCAGCGGTCGACGAGGTAGGCCTTGGCCTGCGGACCGAGCCCGGCGAAGCTGTCCACCGGCTGCCAGATCTCGAACGTGCGGCCGTCGTGCTCGCGGGCTGCCACCCCCAGCTCCACCGAGCCGGCCGGCACCTCCACCCCGAGCAGCAGGTCCAGCGGCTCGCCGGTGTGGGTGAGGGGAGCGTGCGCCGCCCGGAGCACCTGGCCGGGCTGGCCGGTGCCGACACCCAGCAGCTCCGCCTCGACGGGCTCGCAGTGGTGCATGCGGACCGTCACCGACGCTTCCCCGGCTGCCAGCAGGGCCGGTTCGGTGGTGACGAACAGGACCGGTCGGGGATCGGCGCCGCGCGCCGCCGCGACCCGCAGGCCGGCCGGGATCCGCACCGCGTCCCGGTCGGTGCCGGCGCGGGTGAACACGACGTCCGCCCAGGCCGCGGTGGGCGCGTGCCGCGCCACCCCGAGCAGGTTCAGAAACGAGACGTACGCCTTCTCCGGCAACTGGTTCAGCCGGTAGATCATCACTTCGGTGAGGTGCGCGAACGCCTCCACCAGCGCCATGCCCGGGTCGTGCGCCGACAGGTCGGTCCAGGCGGGGCAGGACTGTTGGATCCGCTCGCGGGCCTCGGTGACGAGGTCGAGGAACCCACGGTCGTCCAGGTGCGGCACGGGCAGCGTCATGACTGTCCTCCCGGTTCGTCGTCGGCGGGGAGCAGGTCCACGGAGAACACCAGCTGCCCGGGTGTCAGGCTGGCCCGCACCCGGTAGTCCAGCCGGATCACCAGTCGCCACGCGTCGTCCGGGTCCGGTCCGGCGTCGGTGTCGATGACCTCCACCCGGGGCTCCCAGCGGGCGATGGCCTGCCGGACGTAGTGGATGGCCAGCCCGGCCGTCGTGTCGTCGTTGGGCGCGAAGACCAGCCGGTGCAGCCGGGAGCCGTACCCGGGTCGCATCAGCCGCTCGCCCGGCGTCGTGGACAACAACAGGAACAGCGCCTGGCGTACGCTCTCGTCGCCCTCGGTCATGGCCAGGCCGCCGGCCGCGGTGAGCGCCAGCCCGCCGCCCCGGCCGGCGTCGAAGCCCGCGCCGACGAAACGGAACGCCCTCATCGGTCCGCCCCCAGGAACTGCTGGCGCGGGTCGCGGACGGTGTGGTGGACCGCTCCCGGCGGTGTGCCGTCGGTGAACCCCTCCAGGTGCGAGAGCACCACCCGGTGCCCGTCGACGCGCAGCCAGTCGCTGTAGCCGACCCGGACGGTCAGCGTCTTCGCGCACGGCTTGATGGTCGGGCCGTAGTTCGGGCAGGCGATGATCTTTCGTCCCTCCGGGTCGTCGTCCACAAGCACCGGCACGGCGGTGACGGTCACCCAGAGCTGCGAGGGCTGGTTCTCGACCCGGCCGTCGTGGTCGCAGGTGATCACCGAGTCGCGGTGGATCCAGCGCATCAGCCGCCTCCTTCGTGATGGGCGCGAGCGAGCGAACGGGCCTGCTGCGCCGCGGTGGTCGCGTCCTCGGGCGCCTCGGCGTGCAGGAAGTCCACGCTGCGGGCGCGGACCACCATGGCCCGGCCCGGCGCGGAGATCACCAGGTCGCTCGCCGCGTGCAGGGTGGCCAGGTCGGGGGTGAGTTCCAGCCAACTGCCGCCCTCGGTGGCGAGCCGCAGGCTGCGCTGGACGTCGTCCACGACGATCGACTGCCCGCCGGCGGTCCGCAGGGACCAGCGGCGGGACTTCCCGTCGTCGACACCCGCGTCGTACGGCTCGACGGCGCCGAACAGCGAGCCCAGCACGATGCCCGAGGCGGGCTCGCCGCCGGGCAGCACCACCAGCACGGTGTCGTCCGGATCGGGGAGCGCCACCAGGCCCTTGCCGCGTCCCGCACCGGGACAGAGCACGCCGAGCCAGCCGGCGTCCAGGTCCCCGTACGCCGGCAGGGTCAGCCGCACCCGGCCCAACCCGTCGGGGTCGGCCACGTCGGTGACGGTGCCCAGGGTGACCACCGCGCCGCCCGCCGTCGTGGGGGCAGCGGGCGGTGGCACGGTGGAGAAGCGGGTCAGGTGCCCGTCGCCGTCCACGGTGTGCACCACCTCGGTCAGCACGTACGCCCCGGCGAGCGGGTCGGGCACACCCGTCAGGTCGATCCGCCGGCCCGGCCGCAGCGCCGGATCGCCCTCGGCCAGCCCTTCGGCGGTGGCCAGCGCGGCGGCGCGCAGGTCCAGTCGCGCCTGGGCCAGGGCCGCCAACTCGTCGTCGCTGCGCCCCGGCTGGTCGACGGCGGTGCGTACCCCGTCCGCCCCGACGTCGGCCGGGTCCGGCCGGTCACCGGCCGGTCGGCCGCAGCGCGCCTCGTCGGCCTGCTGGCTGATCGGCTCGGCCCGCTGCGGATGCCAACCCAGCGCGGCGCTGGCGCCGCTGGCCTGGTCGGCGTTGGTGGACAGCCGCAGGGTGTGCACATTCGCGCCCAGGGCCAGCGCGACGGGCTCCCCGTAGCCGGCGAGGGTGATCAGCCGGACGTCGTCGCCGTCGGCGGCCAGGTGCAGCCCGGCCCGGCCGGTGACCTCCCGGAGCAGCTCCAGGTCGCTGTGCCGGTGCTGAAGCAGCCGTTCCAGTCGCGGCCCGTCGCTCTCCGCCGTCACGGTCAGCCCCACCTCGCCGCACAGCTCACGGGCCAGCTCCGCCGCCGTCACCGAGGTGAAGACCCGCAGGTCCTGCCGCTTGCGCAGGCGGTGCAGCGCGTCGTACGCCCGCAGGCGCAGCACGGCCGCGCCGTCGGCGGCGTACTCGACCTCCACCGCGGTGACCTCACCGGTGAACAGCGCGTCGGGATGATCGGCGAGCCGCACGTCGAGGGTCGTGCCCGGCCGCGCCGCCGGGTCGAGAGCGCCGCCCCCGGCGGCGGTGGCGAGCACCAGCTCGGCCTGGGTCGGCTGGTCGAGCCGGGCGGCCACCCGCAGCGAGCGGACCCGCTGGCGGGCCGCGGCGTTCAGTTCCACGCCGTCCAGCGAAACGGTCAGCGCGCGGGGCGCGACGCTGGTCATGGCGTACTCCCCGAGCCGGTGCCGAGCGGCGTGCTGTCCGGGTTGGTGCTGGCGGGCGTTGTGCCGGTCGGCGTGGCCCAGCTCGCGGTGGCGATCGAGGCGCCCACGAACGACGCGCCGGCGCCCACCGCGCCGGCCACCGCCCGCGCCATCCCGGCCAGCGTCGACTCCGGCCCGCCGCCGCCCGAGGCGCTGGCAGGGACCGCGAGGGTCGTGCCGGCGGGCACCGCGAGCGGGTCGGTGATCCGGTTGTGCTCGGCCAGCAACCGCCACCGCAGCGGCGACCCGAGCGCGTCGTTGGCCAGCAGGTCGAAGCGCACCCCGGACTGACCCGGTTCGGCGGCACCGTCACCGGCGGCGACCACGGCGCTGCCCGGGGCGGCCGCCGGGGTGCTCACCGCGGCCAGCTCCTCGGCGAATCCCGCCTGCGCCTGGTCGGCCGTCTCGGCGGCCCGGACCAGCTTCAGCCGCAGCCAGGAGCGCCGCGGCGAGCCCGTGCCGGTGAACGCGTCGAACCGCTCGGCCACCGCGATGATCACGCCGGGCACGTTCCAGGTCTTACCCCAGACCAGCCGGACCAGCGGCGGACGCAGCCACCCGTGCTCGGCGGTGGAGTTCTCGGCCAGCATCCACAGCGGCCGGGTGAGCACCCGTACGTCGGTGGGGCGGACCTGGGCCTGGACGAAGTCGACGTCGAACAGCAGGTCGAGCACCAGCTCCGTACGGCCGCCGCCGGTGAAGACCAGCGGGTCGTCGGCCAGGCCGGACCCGGTGAGCTGCCCGCCGCCCGCGCCCCGATGACGTACGCCGGCGAGCCGGGTCACCTGCACGGTCTCCGGGTTGAGCAGGCAGTCCACCCGCTCCCCGGAGGAGTCGATGAGGAAGGCGACACGTTCCATCAGCCGCCCGCCTGTTCCCGATCCAGGCGGTCCACGTGACCGGCGTCGAGCGCCGCCCCGGGCACCGTCCACAGCGGCGCGTCGTCCGGCAGCTCCGGCCACGGGTCGACGGCCGTCGACGCTGGGAACATCGTGCCGACCGACCATTGCCCGGAACTCGGTTCGCGTTGATCGCGGTGGCTGCGGTCGGGCTCGCCGGGCTGTGTGGCCCGTACGCCGCCCTGCTGCGCTCGTTCGTCCGGTAGGGCGGGCCACCTGTCAGCGCCGCCCACCGCCATCCCGCCGACGGCGGTGGGGGCGGTAGTGGATCGTGGCTGGAAGGTGCCCCTGGAGGGGCCGAATTCCTCGACGATCGCGGGCGGGGAGCCGCGCCGGGTAGTCGGGGGCGGGGCGGCGGGCACGCCTGCCCGGGTCGGGACGCGTGCGTCGGTGGTCGGGGTGTCACGTCGTGCCGGTCCCACCGGTGCGGCCGCCGTGGCCGTCCGGGTCGCCGCGCCCCGCCACGATGACGGGCGCGAGGGCCAACGATCCAGTATCCGGCCGGACCAGCGCCGATTCGCCAGCGAGGACGCCGCCTTCCCGCCGTGCCCGCCCGGCAGGTGGGTGGCGTCGGAGTCGCCACCAGGGCTGACACTGCCGATTCCCGAGCCGCCCGGTCGACCGCCCTGGCCAGAGGCGTCGGGCACCCGACCCGACCTCCCATCCCGGCCGGAGGGCCGCCATCCGTCCGGTCTCCCGTCCGCCCCCACCGCACCCGTCCGGCCGAGGACGTCTGACCCGCCGAGGACGTCTGTCCCGCCCGTCCCGGTGAGACCGGCTGTCCGGCCGAGGCCGTCTCTCCCGCCGAGGCCGGCCGTCCTGCTGAGGCCGTGGCCGTCGGGTGCACCGGGGCCGCCTACCGTGCTCGGGCCGCCCGTCGCGCCGAGGTCGTCCGCCGTACCGGTCGCCCGGACGCCGCGTGCGTCGTCGTCGGGTTGGGCGGCCGGGCCG
>NZ_JBFAPG010000212.1:0-10117 GCF_040675595.1 Micromonospora sp. NPDC049580 | reverse complement strand
CCGCCGTCGATGCTGTCGCCGACGGCGGCATCGAATTGTCGTCGGCCGTGTGGGCGGCGCGCAGCCGGACCCGGGGGTCGGCGGGCGCGACACCGTCCAACTCGGACAGGAAGCGCCGAGCCGTGCCGTTGCGGCCCGTGTCGGTCCAGCGGACCAGCACCTCGCCGGCGCCGGCCGCGCCCGCCCGCCGGGTCACCTCCCGCAGCACGGCCGCCTCGACGCCCTTACCGAGCACCGGGCAGGAGAGGGAGAAGACGTCGACGGTCCAGCGGTCGACGGTCCGGTCCAGCGCGACGAGGCCCGAGGTGCCGTAGTCGCCGAGCCGGTCGCGTACCCGGATCGCCAGCAGGTCGGCGGCCCGCTCGGCCAGCGCGGCGGCCGGTGGGGCGGGGGCGAGGGCGAAGTCGTGCGCCCGGGCGGCGACCTCGGCGACCTCGGCGACGCCGTCGGCGGCCACCGGCCGGTAGTCGACGTGGACGTCCAGGCCGGCCACGAAGTCGTCCAGGGACAGCTCGGTGGGCGCGACGGCAGGCCGGGACGTGCCGCCGGTCCACCGTCGGGCCGGGAGCCGGTCGGTCAGTCCCGCCGCCCGCAGCTCGTCCGACCAGAGCGCGGGATCGGACCCGAGCGGGACGTGTCGCGGCGGCGCCTGCGTCGGGCCGGTACCCGCCAGCACGAGCTGGGCCGGCGCGACGTCCAGCTCGTCGGCGATCTCGGCGAGCTGGTCGGCCAGCGGCCGCTCGTCGGTGACCCAGCCGTCCAGCACCGCCAACAGGTCCGTCGCGTCGGCGCTCGACCACCAGTCGGCGCCGGTGGCCCGCAGCGCCACGCGTACGCCGGCGGCGCGCAGCTCGCGCAGCGCCGGCAGCAGGTGCGCCGCCCCGGTCAGCCCGTCGCCGTCGAGCACCAGCGCTCGGCAGCCCGCGCCGAACCCGGCGGCCACCAGCGCGGCGGCGGTGGCGCCGAGCCGCGCGAAGACCTCCTCGGTGTACGGCACCTTCGCGAAGCGGAACAGCGCCGGGTGGTACGCCCGCTCGTCACCGACGGCCCGGACCGCCTCGTCGGCGTCGACGAGCAGCACCCACGGGTCGCCGGCCAGCCGGTCGCGCAGCCGTTGCCGGACGGCGGTGGCGCTGGCGGTCACCCCGTCGGCGTGCATCGCGTCGGCCGGCCCGTACGGGCGGGAGGCGGGGACGGCCGGCAGGACGTACACCAGCAGGGCCCGGTGCCGGCGCGCGGCGGTGACTGCCGCCTCGGCCCCGGCCAGCAGCTCCGCCGCCCACGCGTCGCCGCTCGGACCGGGGTCGCCGGCCTCTTCCAGGCGCTGCGCCACCATCAGCACGTCGGGTCGCGCCTCGGCGAGGAAGCCGTCGGTGGCGAGACACTGCTGCACGACCTGCTGGAACGGGCCGACGGCGAGCGTGGCCGGCAGCCCGGTGTCGTGCAGGGCCAGCCCCAGGTACGGCACCAGCGGATCCACCGTGTAGCTGGCCAGCAGCGCGACGCGCAGCGCCGGTGCCGGCCGCTGGCGGGTGAGCGCCTGCCAGCGGGTGCGTCGGGAGAACAGGTCGGCGCTCATCGGGTCTCCGTGCCCTTGGCGCGCAGCACGGTGCGCAGCTCGCCGACGCTGCGCACGTCGCGGATCTCCTCGAAGGCGAAGGACAGCCCGTAGACCTCCTCCAGGGTCACCACCAGTTGCAGGTGCCGCAGGCTGGTCCAGGTGCCGATGGTCTGCGGCCCGGACTCGTCGGTCACCTCGGCCGGGTCGACCTCCAGGACCCCGGCCACCACCTCGGTCAGCGTCACTTCGCCACCACCGCGCGGTCGTCGGTCAGCTCGTCGGTGCCGCTCGGCGATGGCAGCGGGGCCGGCGGGTCGGTCGGCTCGTCGTAGTCGGGCAGGTCGACCTCCATCCGGCGGATGCTCGGCGAGGCGAACCCGGCCGCCGCGACGCCGATGCCGAACAGGCCGACGATCACGAAGATCAGGCCCATCCCCGCGCCGGGTCCGCTGCCGACCAGCCACCCGAAGTACGGGACCCCGGGCCCGCCGTCGCGCATCATCGGCTCGAACCAGCGGTCCGCGGCGATACCGGCCAGGGCGGTGCCGCCGGGGTACGCGAGGTCCTCGATGAACTGGCGGGCGGCGAAGACCCGGCCCTGGTGCGACGGCTCGACCTTCTCCTGCCACACCGACTGGGCGTACCCGTCGATGAACGGGATGGACAGGTGCAGGAAGAGCAGGGCGACCGACCAGACGATGATGCTGTCCCCGACGCCGTAGACGATCCGGCCGAGGACGCTGAAGACCAGGATGGCGATGAGCATCCGGCGGATCTTGTGGCGGGTGTTGGGCAGCAGCCCGAGCAGGAGCGCGCCGGCCACACCGCCCACCGCGCCGATGGTCTGCACCAGGCCGACCGCGTTGGTGCTGCTGTCGGTGCGGGCCAGGATCTGCGGCACCAGCAGGGCGAAGCCCACCGCGGCGAGCACGTTGATGGCGAACATGATCGCCTCCAGCCCGGTGAACGCCCGACTGGCCAGGATGTAGCGGAAGCCGTAGATCGTGTCGTACCAGAAGCCGCCCTCGTCCTGCTGCGTCGAGCGGGGCACGGGTGGGAGCTGCACCAGCAGCACCGCGCCGATCGCCACCAGGTAGGACAGCGCGTCGATGAACAGGATGACCTTGATGTCCATCAGGCCGAGCAGCGCGGCGGCGAAGCCGGGGGCGAAGATCACCGGGATGGTCCGGACCGCGAACATCATCGCGTTGGCCCTCGGGTACTGGCCCTTCTCCATCATCACCGTGATGGTCGCCTGGTACGCCGGCAGCTGGAACGCGAGGAACGCGCCGGTGACCAGGTTGACCAGGTACAGGTGCCACACCTCGACCGAGCCGCTGAGGAACAGCAGCAGCACGACGGCGGTGGTGATCGCCGAGCCGACGTCACTGAGCACGATGGTCAGTCGTCGTCCCCACCGGTCGACCAGCGCGCCGGCGATCGGGCTGAAGATCACTGTCGCGCCGAACGCGAACGCCATCAGCATGGTCAGGTCGAAGGCCCGGCCGGTGGCGTCCCACACCCAGATGCTCAGGGCGAAGTTCGTCATCCGGGTGCCGAGCGCCGACAGCAGCTGGCCGAACCAGATCGTGGTGAACCCGGCGAACCGGGACGGGCGTCGGAACGCCATGGGGTCTCCTCCTACTGCCGTGGCGGTTGCCCGTGGTTCCCGACCAGGCGCAAGAGGCTGGTCCGGATGCCGTCGAGCAGGTTCTCAGCGGTCTCCGGCCGGAAGGCCGGAGTGGCGTAGCTCAGATCGACGCGCAGTGCGGGGCCGGTGAGCGACCCCGTCACGTCGAAGGGGAAGGGCCAGTGCCCGTCGGGGTCCTCGGTCGGCCCGAACGGCGCCGCGCAGACATCGAGGAGCTGGTTGGCCGGGGCGACGTCGTCGAATCCGAAGCCGCCCATGTAGTTGACCGCGACCGGCGGCGGTGGCGTCGCGGCCAATTGGGCCCGTACGTCGTCGTCGGGGCAGAGATGGCGCAGCAGCGAGTAGCCGATGCCGTTGTCCGGGACCCGACCGAGCTGGCGGATCACGGAGCGGACCGAGCGCGCCGCGTCGGTGGTGGCGGGCAGTTCCAGCCGCAGGGGATAGAGCACCTGGAACCAGCCCGTGGTGCGACTGACGTCGACGTCGTCGAAGAGCGGTTCCCGGCCGTGGCCGGTCGTGGCGACGGTGACCGCGCCCCCGGTACGCCCCGCCACGGTGGCCACCACGGCCCACACGAGCAGGTCCCGCACGCTGGCGCGCAGCCGGCGGGCGACGGCGTGCAGTCCCCGGGTCGCCGCCTCGTCCAGCGTCACGGTGGCCAGGCCCAGGTCACCGAGGCGGAACGGCGCGGCGGTCGGCTCGTCGGCAAGTCGGGCCAGCACACAGTCGTCGGCCTGCGCCAGCCAGAACGGCAACTGCTCGCGCAGCTGCGGCGAGCCCGCGTACTCGGCCAGCCGCCGCGCCCAGGCCCGGTACGACGTGGTCTTCGCGGGCAACGCCGGCTCGACCCCGTGTTCGAGCTGGTCGCAGAGCGTTTCCAGGTCGGCCAGGAGCACGCCCCGGGAGACCGCGTCGACGACGAGGTGGTGGTTGACGAGCAGCAGCCGATCGGGCAGCTCCGGGCCGAGCCGGAAATGCGCCACCCGGGCCAGCGGGCCGGCCGTGAGGTCCAGACCGGTCTGCGCCTCGGCACAGCGGGCCTCGACGGCCGCCTCCCGCTCGTCGACGCCGAGCCCGGTCAGGTCGTGGCTGACGAACGGGACCGCGTCGGCGGGGTCGGCGTGGTGCTGACGCCAGCTCCCGTCCGGCTGGCGGGTCAGGCGCAGCCGCAGGGCGTCGTGCTGGGCCACCAGCCGGCGGACCGCCTCGCGGAGCAGGTCGGCCGGGAGCGGGCGGGCCAGCTGGAGGTAGTAGGGGTGGTTGAACAGGGCGGGCCGGCCCATGGTGGGGGCGACCAGGTCGGTGAACCAGCGCTGCGCGCCGGTCAGCGGGGCGTCGCCGTGCACCGCGCCCTGTTCGGCGTCCAGCGCCACAGTCGTCTCTCCGAGGCTGGCGGCCAGCTCGGCGACGGTGGGGTGGCGGACGAGCTGTCGCGGGGTGATGTGGATGCCGGCCGCCGCGCAGCGGGCGACGAGCTGCATCGCGAGCAGCGAGTCACCGCCGACGGCGAAGAAGTCGTCGTTGATGCCGAGCTGGTTGGTGCGCAGCAGCTCCGACCAGATCGCCACGAGCTGACGTTCCCGGTCGGTGCGCGGCGCGGCGGCGGCCCGGTCGGCCGAGCGCCGGTACCCGTCGGTGACCGCGCCGCGCAGCGCCGCCGCGTCGCTCAGCTCGGTGGCCACCTCGGCGAGCAGGCCGGCGGGAATCCGGTCGACCGGCGCGTCGGCGGCCCGGGAGACGTCCGCGTCGAGCGACCAGAGGCCACGCAGCACGTCCACGGGCCCGTTCGCGGGGTCGACGGGCAGCGCCGGGGCGTCCGGCGGCGCGGGTTCGGTGGCCGGGTGCAGGACCAGCGTGGCGGCGTCGGTGGGCGGGGTCGGGGCGTACCCGATGATCCCGGCGGTGACCAGCGCGGACAGCTCCGCGCCCTGCGGCGTGGTGGTGAGCAGCACCTCGCGCCCGGACCGGGCCTGGGCCGCGAGCAGCCGGGCCAGCTCCGCCTGCCGGTGCGCCGGCCCGGCCGGTACGACCAGCCGGCTCAGGGCCGGGTGCCGGACCGCCCGCCGCACCACAACTGTCGCGGCGACCGCCGCCAGCTCCGGCGACCAGGCGTCGCCGGCGAACAGCTCCGGCACCCCGTAGCGTCGCGCCCACGCCTCGACCGCGACGACGTCGACGTCGGGCCGGGCCTCGGCCAGCCGCGCGGTCAGCTCCGCGAAGAACGCGCTCCACGGCGACGTCCGGTACGGCGGCGACGGCGGGCACACCACGAGCGTCAGCGCCGCCGCGCTGTGCCCCCGGTGGACGTCCAGTGCCGCCAGCAGCTCGGTGTGGAAGTCGCGCAGCCCGACGATGCCCGCCCCCAGCGGACCGGGTGTCCGCCGGTCCTCCCAGCGCAGCACCAGCACGTTGTGGTCCCGTTGCCCGGTCGCCAGGCCGGCGGCCGGATCGCGCAGCAGCCGCAGCAGCGCGCCGGACGGCAGCTGTTCGAGGGCGTGCGGCAGGCCGAGCAGCCCCGTCCAGAAGCGGACGGTCGCCGCCAGCCCCGGCACCTCGACGGTGCCGCCGACGACCAGCCGGGGCGCCGGCGGCGCGAGGCGGCGGGGCGCCGACACGCGCCGTCCCCCGCCGAGCGGGGCGTCCGGCCGACGAACCCCCTCGTCGAGCACCTTCGCGAGCCCGGTCAGCAGCCGGACCATCCGCTCCGGCCCGAACAGGTCGGCCCGGTACGCCAGGTCGGCGTGCAGGTCGTCGCCCTGCCAGGTGACGCTGAGGAAGAGGTCGAAGTCGACACCGACGCTCGGCACCTCGACCGGCGTGGCGGCCAGCCCGGCGAACTCCGGCAGCTCGTCGGCGCCGTCGAGGACGTTGAGCACGCACTGGAACAGCGGGTGGTACGCGGCCTGCCGGGGCAGCCGCAGCGCCTCCACGATGGTCGCGAACGGCAGCCCCTGGTGCCGGTACGCCTCCCGTGCCGTCCGGTACGCCCGGGTCACGAGCTGCCGGAATGTGGGCCGGCCGGCCACGTCCACGCGCAGCGGCAGCAGGTCGGCGAAGCAGCCGATCAGCGAGGCCAGCTCGGCGCGTTCCCGGCCGGCGGTGGGTACGCCGAACACCAGGTCCGGTTGCCCGCTCTCGGTGTGCAGGAGGGCGGCGAAGCCGGCCAGCAGCACAGCGAACGGGGTGACCCCCTCCGCCCGGGCCAGCTCCCGCACCGCCGCACCGAGCCCGGTGCCCAGCCGCTGGGCCTGGTAGCCGGCGACGTCCGAGCGCTCCGCGGGGCGGGGGTGGTCGGTGGGCAGGTCCAGCAGCGGCGGCGCGTCGGCCAGCCGCTCCCGCCAGTACGCCAGGTGCGGCTCGACGGCGGTGGACGCCAACCAGTCGCGTTGGTGTCGGGCGTAGTCGGCGAACTGCACCGGCAGCGGGGGAAGCGGCCGGTCGACGCCGGTGGCGTGGTGGGCGTACCGGGCGGCGAGGTCGTCGAGCAGGATGCTCCACGAGGTGTTGTCGCAGACGATGTGGTGCATGCCGAGCAGCAGGTGCCAGCGCTGCTCGGGCAGCCGCAGCAGGCGGGCCCGCACCAGCGGGCCGGCGGCCAGGTCGTACCGGTGCGCGGCCAGCTCGGCGGCCGCCCGGCGCAGCGCCCGGGCCTGCTTCGCCGCCGGCAGCCCGGTCAGGTCCAGCGTCTCCAGCCACGGGTCGACGTGCGGGCGTACCACGGGTTCCGGTTCGCCGCCCCGGTCGGAGAAGGTCGTCCGCAGCACCTCGTGCCGGGCCAGCACGTCGTCGAACGCCCGGCGTAGCGACGTCTTGTCGAGGTCGCCGCGCAGCTCGACGGCGGCGGTGGTGTTGTGCCGGACGACGTCGTCGCCGAGCTGGTCGAGGGCCCACAGCCGTACCTGCGCCGAGGAGGCCACCGCGGGCGTACCCGGCGGGGCGGGGGTGAGCGGGGCGAGCGCGGTGGCGTCCGGGTCGGCGTCCAGCACGGCGGCGAGCCCGGCCACGGTCGGGTTGGTGAACAGGGTGTAGAGCGACACCTCGCGACCGAACTCGGCCTGCACCTGCGACAGCAGACCGGTGGCGAGCAGCGAGTGCCCACCGAGGTGGAAGAAGTCGCTTGTCACACCGACCTGCTCGACACCGAGCGCGGCGGCCCACAGGCCGGCGAGCCGCTCCTCGGTCGGGGTGCGCGGCGCGACGATCTCGCCGTCGGCCGCCGCGACAACCGCCGGAGCCGGGCGGCTCCGGTCGGCGACCGCCGCGGCCGTGCTCAACTCCTCGACGACGTACGCGGCCCGCTCCGACCCGATCGCCGTGCGCAGCCCACTCGCCCCGGTCGCCGGCACCGGCGCGGGCGGGTCCAGCGGCCAGACGTGGGCGAGCAGCCGGCGCAGCTCGTCCCACCCGGCGGGCACGGCCAGCGCCAGCACGCCCGGGTGCGCCTCACGCAGCGCCGCGACGGCCTGCGGGTCGGTGTCGAGCACCACAGTGGTCGCCGGGTCCGCGTCGGCGAGCGCGGCGGCCGTGTACGCCCGCACCTCGTGACCGGGCAGCGCGCCGACGAGCCGGTCGACCGGCAGCCGTTCGGCGTCGACGAGCACGAGGCGGCGCGGCTGGCCGACGAGCCGCCGCAGCTCCCGCAGCACGATCGTGCCCAGCGCCGCGAAATACTCGCCCGTGTACGGCACGTGGCCCAACTCGTCCGCGCGCTCGTCGCTCACCTCGCTCACCGGGTAGGCGCCGGCTTGGTCGGCTGCCCAGACCGCGTGCACCCCCGGCGTACGGGCGGCCAACGCGGCCAGCCGGTCGTCGAGGCGGCCGGACCGCTCGCCGAGCCGGTCGGCGACGCGCGGCGACGCGGGGCACACCACCAGCAGCAGCGGGGCGTCGGTCCGCCGTCGGTACGCCGCCACCGCCGCGTCGAGGTCGTCCATCGCCGCGTCGAGGGCCGCCTCCGCGCCGGCGTCGTCCTGCCGGCGCAACCAGTCCTCCCACCGCAGCAGGCAGACCGTGGCGTCGGCCGTCGGCCCGGCCAGCAGGTGGGCCACCAGCTGGCCGTACCCGGCCAGCTCCACCGACGCGGGTACGCGCAAAAAGCGCAGCCAGAACTCCACCGGATCGCGCAGCGGGTCCACGGTGAACGTGGCCGCCAGGGCGATGCGGTGGCGGCGCAGCCCGGTCACCTCCGACAGCGGCCGGTCCGGCGCGTCCGCCATGACGCGCAGCAGCTCCGGCAGCCGACCCACAGTCGCGGCGATCGTCTCGTCGAGGTACAGGTCGGCGTTGAAGTCGACCGCGCCGTCGATCCGGTCACCGTGCGCGGTCAGGCTGACGAACAGGTCGAAGTCGGTGAGGCCACTCTCGGCGGGCACCGGCCGGAAGGTGACCCCGGCGGCCTGCCGCTGCTCCACGCCGCCGTCGGTCATGGTCGCCAGCACCTGGAACAGCGGGTTCACGCTCGGATCGCGGACCGGGCGGACCTCCTCCACCACCCGCGCGTACGGGGCCTCCTGATGGGCGTACGCCTCGCTGACCGTGCGGTGCACCCGGCGGACGAGGTCGCGCACGCTCGGGTCGCCGCCGGTGTCCACCCGCAGCACCAGCATGGTGGCGAAGCAGCCGATCAGCGGTTCCAGGTCGGTGCTCGCCCGGCCGGCGGTGGGCATGCCGAGCAGCAGGTCGTCCTGGCCGGTGGCCTGTCGCAGCAGGGCGGTCAGCCCGGCGAGGACCACGGCGTTGACGGTGGCGCCCGCGCTGCGGGCCAGTCCGGCGAGGGCGGCGGCCACCTCGGCGTCGACGGTGAACGGCAGGCTCCGGCCCCGGTGGGTCTGCACCGGCGGCCGGGGGCGGTCCGGTGACAGCGTCGAGCGGGCCGGCGCCGAGGCGAGCCGCTCCCGCCAGTGCGCCAGGTGACCGGCCAGCTCCCGCTCCGCCTCCGGCCGGCGGCGGGCGGCGACGTGCGCGACGAACCGGGTGGGCAGCGCGGGCAGCCCGGCCGGTACGCCGGCGGCGAACTCGCCGTACCAGCTCACCAACTCCTCGACGAACACGCCGGCCGACCAGGCGTCGAAGACGATGTGGTGCGCGGTCACCAGCAGCAGGTGCTCGTCGGCGGCGAGGGCGAGCAGCCGTACCGCGAGCAGTGGTCCGCTGGTGAGATCGAAGGTGACGGCCGCGTGCGCGGCCACCTCCCGGTCGACCGCCGCCTGCCGCTCCGACTCCGGCAACGCCGTCAGGTCGAGGACCGGAAGCGGCACCTCCAGGGCGTCCGACACCCGCTGGGTGACGACGCCGTCGACGCTCGCGAACACGATCCGCAGCGCGTCGTGCCGGGCCACCACCGCGTCGACCGCCCGGTGCAGCGCCGTGACGTCGAGAGGGCCCGTGATCCGCTCGGCGAAGGGCACGTTGTAGACCGGCGTGCCGGGCTCCAGCCGGTCCAGGAACCAGAGCTGCTCCTGGGTGAAGGAGAGCGGATAGCTGGCCGGTACGCCGCCCGATCGGGGCGTCGGCACGGCGGTGTCGGGTCGGCTGGCGCGGGCCTCGCTGGCGCGGGCCTGGCTGGCGCGGGCCTGGCTGGCGCGGGCCTGGCTGGCACGGCCCTGGCGCAGCCGCAGGGCCAGCAGCTCCCGCTGCTCGGGGGTGAGGTCGGCGAGGTCCGGGTGCAGGTCCTGGGTCATCGGGTGGCCCCTTCGACGTACGCGCGGTCGGCGGCCGGCCCGCCGCCGAGCAGGCGGGACAGCGGGGGAGGGGAGTCGTGCAGGTAGAGGTGACCCCCGGGCACGACGGTCAGCGAGAAACCGGAGTCGGTGCAGGCCGCCCAGCCGGCCACCTCGTCCGGGCTGACCAGGGGGTCGTCGGCGGGCGCCCCCCCCGCCCCCGGGCCCGGCCGCGGGGGGCCGCGC
>NZ_JBFAPG010000211.1:0-10129 GCF_040675595.1 Micromonospora sp. NPDC049580 | reverse complement strand
CTCGCGAGAGGCGGCCCGACGGCTTCTTCCGCTTATCCCCGACCACCCGTGGAGGGTTGATGTTCTCCCGACACCTGGGCGCCTCCGGCGTGCTGCAACGCCGGATCAAGCGACCCGTGTCCTGGGCGATGGCCGGCATGTTGGGCCTGACCTTCGTCCAGGCCGTCGAGATGCCTACCGCTGCCGCTCAGGGCAGCAACCGCCCCAAGACCGCCGACTCCGGCAAGGTCCTGCCCGAGCGGGACCCGCTGCCCGCCAAGCCCCGGAAGTCGAACGCCGCCGAGGCCGCGGCGACCACCAAGCCGGCGTCGGTCACCTGGCCGGCCGCCGGCGCCACCGAGATCGCCCTGCCGGTGCCCGCCTCGGCCGGCGCCCGGACCGTCGCGCCCGGCGCGGCACGCACCGCCAAGGCGGGCGGTCTCACCGTCTCCGTCGCCGCGGTGTCCGCGCCCGCGAGCGGCGCCGCCGGCACCGCGAGCAGGGTCGCCCCGGCCACGCCCCCCGGCAAGGTCCGGGTCGAGGTGCTCGACCACGGGACGGCTGAGCGCGCCAAGGTCGACGGTCCGGTCGTGCGGGTCGCCCGCACCGACGGCCAGCAGGCCGCCGGCGACGTGCGGCTCTCCGTCGGGTACGACGGGCTGGCCGGCGCCTTCGGCGGCGACTTCGGCAGCCGGCTGCGGCTGTCCCGGCTGCCCGAGTGCGCGCTGCGCACCCCCGAGCGCAAGGACTGCGCGGCCCAGCCGCTGCCGACCGTCAACGACGGCGAGAAGCACACCGTCTCGGCCGAGGTGACGGCGACGGACAGCGCCGGCAGCCTCTACGCGCTGACCGCCGGTGACTCGTCCTCCCAGGGCAGCTACGCGGCGTCGAAGCTCGCCCCGTCCTCGCAGTGGTCGGTGGCCCCCTCCACCGGTGGTTTCTCCTGGTCGTACCCGCTGCAGACGCCCCCGGTGCCCGGTGGCGGAGGGCCGGGCATCACGCTGGCGTATTCCTCGCAGTCGGTCGACGGGCGCACCTCGACCACCAACAACCAGGGCTCCTGGATCGGTGAGGGGTTCAACTACGAGCCGGGCCACATCGAGCGTCGCTACAAGGCGTGCGCCGACGACGGCCACAGCGAGGTCGCCGACCAGTGCTGGGCGTACGACAACGCCACCATCCTGCTCAACGGCAAGTCGACCGAGCTGGTCAAGACCGCCACCGGCTGGAAGTTCGCCTCCGACGACGGCTCCAAGGTGGAGAAGCTCACCGGGGCCGCCAACGGCGATCAGGGGACGACCGGCGTCGACGTCGGCGAGTACTGGCGGGTAACCACGACCGGCGGCACCGAGTACTACTTCGGGCTCAACCGCCTGCCGGGCTGGGTCTCGGGCAAGGAGGAGACGTCGTCGACCTGGACCGTCCCGGTCTTCGGCGACGACGCCAACGAGCCGTGCAACAAGCCGGCCTTCGCCGACTCGTACTGCAACCAGGCGTGGCGCTGGAGCCTCGACTACGTCAAGGACCGGCACGGCAACGTCACGTCCTACTTCTACGGGCGGGAGAGCAACTGGTACGCCCGGGGCAACCGCACCGACCTGAACGGGGTCGAGTACCACCGGGCCGGCTGGCTGAAGCGGATCGACTACGGGCAGAAGGACGGGCAGGTCTACACCACCAACGCCCCGGCCCGGGTGGTCTTCAGCACACTGGAGCGCTGCCTGCCCGGCGGCACGATCGACTGCGACGAGCAGGACCTGAACACCACCACCGCCCCGTACTGGCCGGACGTCCCGTGGGACCGCAACTGCGCCCAGGGCACCAAGTGCAAGGGCGACCAGATCACCCCCACTTTCTGGACCCGGAAGCGGCTGGTCGGCATCACCACCCAGATTCGGGGCGCGACCGCCTGGACCGACGTCGACAAGTGGGCGCTCGATCACCTGCTCATGGACAACAGTGACGGCAGCCGTACCCTCTGGCTCAACAAGATCACCCACACCGGTCTGGTCGGCGGCAGCGCCGCCATGCCGAGCGTGGAGTTCGGCGCCATCCAGTTGCCCAACCGGATCGACAGGACCGGCGACTTCATCGCTCCGCTGATCCGCTTCCGCCTGGCCACGGTCTACACCGACAGCGGCGGGCAGATCGACGTCAACTACGAGAAGCCGGACTGCACGGAGACCACCCTCCCGACCGAGGGCAAGAGCACCCGCCGCTGCTTCCCGGTGAAGTGGAACCCGCTGGGCAGCGGTAGCCAGGTCACCGACTGGTTCCACAAGTACGTGGTCAGCGCCGTGGTGGAGACCGACCGCACCGCACGCTCGCCCGACATGGTCACGAAGTACAGCTACCTCGACGGCGCCGCCTGGCGGAAGGCCAAGCCGGACGGGCTGAGCGACGGCAAGGAACTCACCTGGAGCGACTGGCGCGGCTACGGCCGGGTCCAGGTCACCAAGGGCGACGGTCAGACGCAGACCGCCAAGACCGAGTACCGCTACCTGCGCGGCATGCACGGGGACGACGACCCTGACAGCACCAACCCGCTCTCGGTGACTGTGACCGACTCCACCGGCGGCACCTACACCGACTACGACGAGCTCTCCGGTTATGAGTACGAGAGCAAGACGTTCGACGGCGCGACCGAGATCAGCAAGATGATCAAGACGCCGTGGCGGTACAAGACCGGCAGCGAGTCGCACGCCTGGGGGGCCAGCGAGTCGTACTTCGTCAACACCGCCAGCACCCGCGGCTACACCGCGCTCGCGGCCGGCGGCTGGCGGCAGACGAAGACCAGCACGACCTTCGACACCACCTACGGTCAGGCGTACCGGACCGAGAACGAGGGCGACGTCGACGTCACCGGCGACGAGGCGTGCACCCGCACCACCTACGTCACCGACGTGACCACCTACGGCGACAACAAGCCGGTCTACGTCAAGGACCTGGTCTCCCAGGTCGAGTCGGTGTCGGTCAAGTGCTCCGCCACCCCGAACCGGGCGACTCAGGTCATCTCGGACGACCGCACCTACTACGACGCGCAGGTGCTGGGCAAGGCGAAGGTCACCGGCAACGCCACCCGGACGGAGCGGCTGGCCACGCACGACGGCACGACGGCGACCTACACCCGGGTGGCGGAGGGCACCTTCGACGGCTTCGGGCGGCCGTTGACCGCGAAGGACGCGCTCGGCGCGGTCACCACCACCAGCTACGTCGAGACCAACGGCCTGACCACGCAGGTCACCGAGAAGAGCCCGCTCGGCTACGACACGGTCACCACGTACGCGCCGGCCTGGGGCAGCCCGACGCAGCAGGTCGACCCCAACGGGATGAAGAGCGTCCTGGAGTACGACCCGCTGGGCCGGCTGTCCAAGGTCTGGATGCCGGACCGCACGGGGGTCAGCGGGCTGACCCCGAACACCAAGTACACCTACCTGATCCGCACCGACAAGCCGGCGGCGGTGAAGACCGAGCAGCGGCGCAACGACGGCACCTACACCGTCGAGTACCAGCTGTACGACAGCCTGCTCCGACCCCGGCAGCTGCAGACCGAGGGTCCGGACGGCACCCGGCTGATCGCGGACACCTTCTACACCCCGACGGGCCAGGTCGAGCGGACGTACGACACCTATCAGGTGGCGGGTGCGCCCACGGACGTGATCTACCCGGCCGTGCCGGCGGACATGACCGCTCAGACGGCGTTCGTGTACGACGGCGCCGACCGGGTGAAGGCCACCATCTTCCTGGACGGCATCAGCGAGAAGTGGCGGACCACCACCACGTACGGCGGTGACCGGGTCTCGGTCGACCCGCCGGACGGCGAGACGCCGCGCACCACCATCTCCAACGCGCTCGGGCAGACCACCCAGCTGCTCCAGTACAAGGGCAACAGCCCGACCGGCGCGTACGACAAGACCGAGTACACCTACACCCAGTCCGGCCAGCTCGCGACGGTGAAGGACCCGCTCGGCAACCAGTGGGAGAACCGGTACGACCAGCGGGGCCGCAAGACCGAGTCGATCGACCCGGACGCGGGGCACTCGTACTTCTCCTACGACGACCAGGACCGGCTGACGGTCAGCACCAACGGCGTCGGCGCGTCGCTGAGCTACCGCTACGACGCGATCGGCCGCAAGACCGCCACGTACAAGGGCAAGGACCCGGACACGGGCCAGCTGCTCAGCGAGTGGCAGTACGACCTGGAGAAGCTCGGCCAGCTCTCCTCCACCACCCGGTACGCCCCGGACGGTGGCGCGTACGTCACCTACTACAGCGCCTACGACGAGCTGTACCGGCCGCACGAGACGTACTACCAGGTGCCGGAGCAGGCGGGCGCCGAGCTCGCCGGCCTGTACACCTTCGGCACGGAGTTCAACTTCGACGGCACGGTGCAGTCGGTCGGGATGTCGGAGGGCGGCGGCCTGCCGTTCGAGTCGATCGCCTACACCTACGATTCGCTGGAGCGGCTGAAGAGCACCAAGAGCGACGTCCCGTACGTCACCGACGTCGCCTACCAGGCGACCGGTGAGGTGCTCCAGTCCGAGGTGCAGCTCAACACGCAGCAGGTCTGGTCGACGTACGCGTACGAGCGGGCGTCGAAGCGGCTAAGCCGGTTCCAGCTTGGACGGTCCGGCGCGCCGGTCATCGACATCGACGCCAAGTACAGCTACGACGATTCCGGCAACATCACCCGGATCGAGGACACCCCGACCGGCGCCCGGGACGTGCAGTGCTTCACCTACGACTACCTGCGCCGGATGGACCGGGCCTGGACGTCGGGGAGCACGGCGACCGACCCCTGCGCCGGCGGCCCCAGCGTCACCGGGATCGGCGGGGTGGCCCCGTATCACCACGCCTACACCTTCGACGCGACGGGCAACCGCAAGACCGAGACCCAGTTCGCCGCGAACGGCACCTCGTTGCTCGCCCGCAGCTACGAGACCCCGCTGGCCGGCCAGGCCCGGCCGCACACGGTCGACAAGATGACCGAGACGACCCCGTCCGGGGACCGGCTCTACACCTACGCATACGACACCGCCGGTAACACCACCAAGCGCACGAAGGTCGGCGAGGACCAGACCCTGGTCTGGGACGCCGAGGGCAACCTCGAGTCGGCCACCGCCAACAGCAAGACGACGTCCTTCGTGTACGACGTCGACGGGTCGCGGATCCTTCGCAAGGAGCCCGGCACGACGACGCTCTACCTGCCGGGCATGGAGATCCGGCTCAACACCACCACCCACTCCACGGACGGCACCCGCTACTACCCGGTCCCGGGTGGCGGCAGCATCGTCCGCAAGCTCGACGGCGTCCGCTACGTCGCGCCGGACCACCACGGCACCGGCCAGGCGGTCGTCGACGAGGCAGGGGCGATCGTCAACCGGCGGACCACGCCGTACGGCGAGTCGCGCGGGACGCCGCCCGGCCCGGGGCAGTGGCCCACCGAGAAGGGCTTCGTCAACGGCAACCAGGACAGCAGCACCGGCCTGGTGAACATCGGCGCCCGCGAGTACGACCCGATGCTCGGCCGGTTCATCTCGATCGACCCGATCATCGACGTCAACGACCCGCAGCAGATGCACGGGTACGCGTACGCGAACAACAACCCGATCTCGTTCTCCGACCCGGACGGCCTGCGGGCCTGCTCCGACGACGCCTGCGGTCCGGGCGCCGACTACGAGGACATGTACGGCAACTACCACGACGTGCCCGGGCACAACGACGGTTGCCACGGCTGCTCGGGTGCGTACGACCCGCACGCGCCGGCCGAGAACCACCCGCGGACGAAGGACAACGGTGGCGGCGGCGGTGGCGGTGGCGGTGGCGGAGACGCGGCGGCGGCCGCGGAGAAGGCCCGGCAGGAGCGCATCGCCAAGGCGAAGGCCGTCCTCCTCGAGGCGGGCAAGGCGCTCGCCAAGATCGCGATGGACGAGCTGGGCATCACCGACGCACTCAACTGCATCACCAAGGGCGACGTCGGCGGCTGTGTCAGCACGGCGATCACGATCGCGAGCTCCTTCGTGGGCGGCATGCTGGGCAAACTCGCCAGCAAGTACGGCGCGCCGTGGAAGTGGAAGAAGGGCTACGAGCTCGGCATTCGCGTCAAGGACCTGCTCGGCAAACTGATCACCGGGGTCAAGGACTTCATCAAGGCAGGCAAGAAGGCCTGCGACAGCTTCGCCGCCGGAACTTTGGTGCTTCTCGCCGATGGCAGCACCAAGCCGATTGAGAAGCTGAAGCCCGGTGATCGTGTCGTGGCCACAGATCCGCTGACCGGGAAGACGGTAGCCAAGACGGTCGTAGCGACACACATCAACCTTGACCTTCACCTGACGGATTTGACTCTCGAGGTCGCCGGCGGGCAGTTCCTGGTGCAGGGCACGCAAACCCACCCGATCTGGAGCACAGATCGCAACGAGTGGGTCGACGCAGGGGAGTTGAAGGTCGGTGAGCAGCTGCTGTCGGCCGTCGGCAAACCGGTCTCGGTGAGCGCCGTCCGTTCCTACGAGGGCACGGAGGTGAGGTACAACCTCACCGTCGATGACATTCACACGTACTATGTGCTCGCTGGCAACACGCCGGTCCTCGTACACAACGCGAATGGAGATTGGTTCCCGGATCGGTCATTGCCCCGTGACCAGCACGGAAATCCCATCCCAGATAGCGAATATCCGCACACTCAGCTTGGTCGAAAGGAAGGGCGGAAGGGTAGTTACCCGCAGGCGCGCGAATTCGACGAGAACGGGCGCCCCGTGCGGGACATCGACTTCACGGATCATGGACGTCCCAATGTTCCCGGTCACACGAATCCACACGAGCATATTTGGCTCGAGAACGAGACTGGCGGCACGCTGAAGCGAGGTCCTGCGCAATCGTTCATGGAAGCGTGTTAAGTGATGAAATCGGTTCAATGTCCAATGCATCTTCCTGGTGGATCCCTGCTGTCGATCTCTGACGTGCTGGCTGCGTTCCCAGAAAATCGGTACGTTTGGGTCATCTTCGAGTTCTTCGGCGTTGGGCGTGCTCCTATGGGGATGGGCATGCCGGAGTTCGAAGATCGGGTTCGATCCGCCCCGAAGGGGCTGCAGATGACCTGGGCCGATCTTGAGGCTTTTGGGGTGGGCGTAACACAGGCCTTTGAATGCGAAATTGTTGCATTTCGGGCCGCTGATTATTATGGAGTGCAGTGCAATGTCGACCTAGCTGTTGCGAAAATATGCGCTCTTGACAGTACTGAGTGGTGTGTCTCTGTCGACGAAACCGCGGAGGAGTTCCGGTCGGTTTTGAATGCTGTCCGGCGCATTGCGGCGGAAACGAAATGACAGAAAATTTGATCGAACAGGATTTCAGTGGATGCTGTGGCCTGATTGGGTTGCCGTGAAGGTTGCCGCAACCGGGCCAGCCTTGTGTGGGTTCGGCGGGCACTAGCGGTCCGTGAGTGTGCTTCAGCC
This sequence comes from Micromonospora sp. NPDC049580, assembly GCF_040675595.1. Taxonomy (NCBI): domain Bacteria; kingdom Bacillati; phylum Actinomycetota; class Actinomycetes; order Micromonosporales; family Micromonosporaceae; genus Micromonospora; species Micromonospora sp. NPDC049580. The sequence goes on along the minus strand of NZ_JBFAPG010000211.1, from coordinate 2,699 downwards.
TGGGCCCGCCATGACAATCGACATGGCGGGCCCAGGCTGAGGCATCTACGGAGAGTAGGGCCAGAATTCTGGATCGTTCGGTGAGTTTCGACTCCATGATCGAGCCGGCCCGTCGCGAACCGACGCCGCGGCGGCGTACCCCGTTGATGGCATCGCACGACTCCAGAGCGAGGGCTGGGGCGGCCATGATGTCCTGCGCAAGTTCACCCGCCGGCGCCAGACTCGCCGGAGTTCGGGGACCTCGTCCTGCGCGATCCGGACGAGTGGGTATTTGGCGAGGCCAATAGCGTCACACCGGCTGTGACCGGGTTGCGGATATCGGGTAGCGAGGGCCGTGACGCCATCTGCTGTGCGATCCAGACCTGGTGCACCCGGGTGCAGCTGACGGAGGTCGTATTCATCATGGTCCGACTCCCCGAAGGATCGGACGGAATGATGAGGGGGTGCGGTCCGCACGGACCGCGCCCCCTCCTCATACGCCTGGGATCAGGACTTCGTGCAGGCGGCCCCGTTGAGGGCGAAGCTGCTCGGCGCGCTGAACGAGCCGCTCATCGACGTCTAGTAGCCGAAGTTGGCGGTGTCACCCGGCGCGATGGAGCCGTTGTAGCTGACGTTCTTCGCGGTGACCGCTGCCGCTCTGGCTCACCGTGGCGTTCCACGAATTGGTGATCTGCTGCCCGGTCGGCAGGTTGTAGGCCAGCGTCCAGCCGTTGACGGTGCTGGAACCGGCGTTGGTGATCAGCAGCTCGGCGGTGAAGCCGTTGTTCCACACCGAGGTCGGCGGACTTCACGGTGCAGATGCCGCCCGCACGCGGCGGAGGCGTGGTGCTGGTCGGCGTCGGCGTCGCGGTGGGCGGCGGGGTGGTGCCACCGCCGGTGCTGACGTTATGCGAGAAGCCGCTGACCGCGAGCCCGACACCGCCCTGCCACGGCTCGAAGTCGGCCTGGATGCTGGTCAGGTAACAGTCCGCGGAGATCGCGCCCCAGTCCTTGGTGTCGTTGATAAACGTCATCGCGTCGAAGCTCAGGCTGGCGATCGGCTGGATCGGGCCCTGCCGGTTGAACCAGATCATGATCTCCATCTGGTTGACCCCGTCCTTGGCGCAGGTGGTGCTGCGCTGGCACATCGACCACGAGATCGTGGTGATCCCGAAGTCGGTGACCCCGGAGCGGATCAGCGCCAACTTCGACGTCTTCCACTTCTCGCTGACGGCGGAGGAGATGCGCGACATCGACGCGCTCGGCGACGCCTGAATCGGCGGATTCCTTCATCGCGCGGTCCGGCCGTGAAGGGTATCGACATCGACGCTCATGACGGTATAGCGTGCCGTCATCACGTTCGTCGATGCGTGTGAACCCGTCGCCGCTGGAGGACCGCCATGGCCCGATCCCCGTCCGTCCGTCTGCGCCGTCGTGGGGTGCTCGGCATCCCCGCGCTGGTGGCCGCCGCCCTCACCGTCGTGGTCCGGCCCGCCCCGGCGAGCGCCGCGCCGAAGGCCGAGTGCCTGGCCGACCTGCTCCGGGACTCCTGATGGCCACGATCGGGTGGCTCGTGGACGTGCTGCGCGGCGCCGGGGTCCAGGTCGTCGTCGAGGGGGACTGGCTCAACCGGATGCGGCCCGGCTCCTTCGACCCGATCGGGGTGCTCTGGCACCACACCGCCTCGACCTCCAGCGCCAGCAACCCGCACCCCGCGCTCGGCATCTGCATCAACGGCCGCTCCGACCTGGCCGGCCCGCTCTGTCAGGCGCTCGTCGACTACAACGGCGTCTTCCACGTCATCTCCGCCGGCCGCTGCAACCACGCCGGGGTCAGCGGTGGCAGCGGACCCATCCCCGCCGGTGACGGCAACACCCTGATGATCGGGTGGGAGATCGACTACAACGGCGTCGACCAGGAGATGACCGCCGTGCAGTACAGCGCGTCGATCGCCGCGACCGCCGCCGTGCTCACCCGCCTCGGCCGGGACAGCAGCTACGCCCGCGGGCACCGGGAGACCAGCACAACCGGCAAGATCGACCCGTCCTTCATCGACCTGAACGTGATGCGCGCCGACGTCGCCGCGAAGATGGCCGGCGGTGGGACCGCGTGGTCCTCCACCGTGGACAACACGACCTCCGGCCGGTTCACCGCCAGCGCCAACTGGGGTGTGTCGACGTTCTCCAGCCAGCGGTACGGCGCCGACTACCGCTACGCCGACCCGGTCGCGGCCAGCGACCCGGCCTGGTACCGGTTCAACGTGCCGGCGACCGGCACCTACCGGGTCGAGGCCTGGTGGCCGACGAACAGCGGCTACAACAGCGCCACCCCGTACATCGTCGCCACCACCACCGGCAACCGGACGGTGTACGTGGACCAGCGGGTGACCGGCGGGCAGTGGCGCGTCCTCGGCACGTTCACCCTGCCGGCAGGCGACGCCAACCGGGTGGCGGTGAGCCGCTGGAGCAACGCGGCGGGCCTGGTCATCGCCGACGCCGTACGCCTCACCCGCGTCTGACCTCTCCCGCCTCGCCTTGACGCGCCCGCCTCGGCTTGATCGACTCGACTTCCCGGAAGTCGGGGTGTCCCACGTGCGAGGATGCCCCGACTTCAAGGAACCCGAGTGGATCTCCTGCGTGGTGGGGGGGGGGCCGCCCGGGGGGGCCCCCCCCCCCCAAAAGGGCGGGGGGGGCCGGGTGGCGGTGTTCGGGAAAGAGGGG
>NZ_JBFAPG010000210.1:0-10144 GCF_040675595.1 Micromonospora sp. NPDC049580 | reverse complement strand
GCGCTCCCGGGCTGGGGCGGGCCTGGGTCTCCGGCTGGGCCGCCGAACTGCACGACGAGGAGGCACGCCGAGCGGCGCTCGACTTCGCCGCGGTCGAGCCGACCGGCGACCTGCTCGACGTGGGCGTCCGGTTCCGGCTGTTCCGCTTCGAGGTGGCCGAGGTGCGCTGGGAGCGGGCCGGCGTCGTGCACCGGATCGACCCGGGGGAGTACGCCGAGGCCGAGCCGGACCCGGTGCACCCGTTCGAGGCGCTGCTGCTGGCCGACCTCGCCGAGCGCGACGCCGACCAGGTGACCGACTACCTGCGCCGGCAGCTCGGGTTGACCGAGCAGACCCCGGACGGGCCGCCGCGCGTGGTGCGCATCGACCGTTACGGCCTGGTGGTCGCCCTCGGGCGCCCCGGCGCGCGGCGGCGCGTCCGGCTGGCGTTCCCGTGCCCGCTGGCCGAGCCCGATGAGCTGAGCCGCCTCCTGCCGCCGCTGCGTCGCCCGGCCGACGCCCGCCCGCCCCGCTGAATGGCGGTCTAGGTCGGCAACTGCCCGGTGAGGTAGCGCTGAATGGTCGGGCCGATCATGGCGACCAGCGTCTCCCGGTCCGCCGAGGCGACCGGCTCCAGCCGTACCACGTGCCGCATCATGGCCAGCCCGATCAGCTGGGTGGCGACCAGCGAACCGCGCAACGGCAGCTGGGCCGGATCGACGTCGAGCTGGTCGAGGACCCGACGCAGCACCTGCGTGGTGATGAACTCGCGCAGCAGGCGGGCCGTCCACTCGTTGCTCACAGCGGAACGCATCAGCGCCACACCCGCACTGCCGGCCGGGGAGTCCCAGATGCCGAGGAACGCCCGCACCAGTCGCTCGCCGATGCCGTTCCGGTCGCCGGCGAGCACCGTCGGTAGCACCTCGCCGGGATCGACCGGGAACTGCATCGCGGCCAGGAAGAGCTGGTCCTTGCTGCCGAAGTAGTGGTGCACCAGCGCCGGGTCCACCCCGGCGGTGGCGGCGATGCCGCGGATCGAGGCGGCGTCGAAGCCGCGCTCGGCGAACGCCGCCCGCGCCGCGTCGAGGATCGCCTCCCGGGTGTCCGGGTTGCCGGGTCGCCGGCCGGTCCGCCGCGTCATCGCCGCCCTTCGTTCGTCCGCTGACGCCGCCGGTCGCCCGACGGCTGGCGGCAACCCGCGGGGCGCGGGTCGCCGCCGGTCGGTCAGCCGGTGCGCCGGCGCAGGGTCGCCGCCGCGAGCACCAGCGCCAGCACCACCGCGCCGAGCACCACGCCCACGTCCCGCCACATCGTGCCGGTCGGCTCGGCGTTGGCGCCGACTTCCTGCAACGCCTCGATGGCGTACGACAGGGGGAAGGCGTCACTGAGCGCCTGGAGCCAGCCGGCCATCTGGTCGCGGGCCACGAACAGCCCACAGAGCAGCAGTTGAGGGACCACCACGACCGGCAGAAACTGTACTGCCTGGAACTCGGTGCGGGCGAAGGCGCTGCACAGCAGCCCGAGGGCGACGCCGAGCACCGCGTCGAGCACCGCGATCCCGATCACCAGGCCGCTGCTACCGACGGTCCGGAGATCGAAGATCCAGTACGCCACACCGGCGGCGACCGCGGCCTGTACGGCGGCGGCCAGCCCGAACGCGATGCCGTACCCGAAGAGCAGGTCGAGCTTGCCCAGCGGGGTCGTGAGCAGCCGTTCCAGGGTGCCGGAGGTGCGTTCCCGCAGCATCGCGATGCTGGTGACGAGGAACATGATCACGAAGGGGAAGATGCCCAGCATCACCAGCGCGATCCGGTCGAACGTCGACGGCTGCCCCGGCGGGGTCGGCTGGTCGACGTACATGAAGTAGACCAGGGTGAGCAGGACGGCCGGCACCAGCACGAGCAGCGCGATGGTGCGCCGGTCGTGCCGGAGCTGACGCAGGATGCGGCCGGTGGTGGCCGCCAGGATCCGCGGGTTCACGATGCCTCCCGTCCGGCCGGCGCGTCCGTGGCGCCGGCCATGATCAGTCGCAGGAACGCCTCGTCGAGGTCGTCCACGCCGGCGGCGGCGCGGATCGCGGCCGGGCTGTCGTCGGCGATCAGCCGCCCCTGGCGGATCAGCAGCAGCCGGTCGCAGCGGGCCGCCTCGTCCATCACGTGACTGGACACCAGCAGGGTGGTGCCGGCGGCGGCCATGGCGTGGAACCGGGCCCACAGGTCGGCCCGCAGCACCGGGTCCTGACCGACGGTCGGCTCGTCGAGGATGACCAGCTCCGGGTCGCCGACCAGGGCGCAGGCCAGCGAGGCGCGGCTGCGCTGACCACCGGAGAGGGTGGCGACCAGTTGACCGGCCGCCTCGGCCAGCCCGACCGCGCTGACCGCCTCGTCGGCCTCGGCACGACCACGGCCGTACAGGGCCGCGAAGTACCGGGCGTTCTCCCGGACGGTCAGGTCGGCGTAGACGCTCGGCGCCTGGGTGAGGTAGCCCACCCGGTTGCGCAGCTCCGGGGCGCCCGCCGGCTGGCCCAGCACGGTGACCGTCCCCGCGCTGACCAGCTGCACGCCGACCACCGCCCGCATGAACGTGGTCTTGCCGCTGCCGCTGGGGCCCAGCAGGCCGGTGACGGCGCCGCGCGGAACGGCGCAGCTGATGCCGTCCAGCACCCGCCGTCCGCCCCGGTCGACCACCAGGTCGCGGACGGTTATCGCGTCGTCCATCACGCACCTCCGAAAAACTCATCGTCTGTTGAACTCAACGCTAGATGAGATAACTCCGTCCGCGCAACAGCCCGCTTCCCCGACACCGCCCGCCGTCGCGCCCAGCATCACAACGGGCAGTAGGCTTCGGACCGGACAGCAGGTCCGGCAACGGGCATTGCGTACTGATCGGGCGTACGGCACGATGACGCCGTGGGTCACGCTCCGTTACCGCACAGCGGATTTCTTGAGGACTGGGCCGCGCGGTTGCGGGACGCCGCTGAGCGGCCGGTCGTCGGCATCCTGCTGCGCGGCAGTCACGCCCGACGGGCCGCCACCGCGCACAGCGACGTCGACCTCGACGTGCTGGTCGGCGGCTCCCCGTATGCCGCCCGCCGCGCGTACCTGGCCGAGACCGCCGGCCGGGTCACCCACGTCTCGGTGGCCGCCCGCGACGTCCGCTCCTGGGTGCACCGGCTCGGCGAACCGGCCGACTGGGCGTTCGGGCTGCCGGTCACCGCGCCGGCCCGGCTGCTCTGGGCCGACCCGCACTGGCGGCCCCGGATCGACCTGCCGGTGCTCTGCCAGCCCGCCGGGCCACCCCGGCTGGAGGAGCTGATCGCCATGCTCGGCAAGGCCGCCGCCGCCCGGGCCGCCGCCGACCGCCTCGGGGTCCGGCTCGCCGTGGCGGACCTCGCCCGGCTCTGCCCGTCGGTGCTGCGCCCGGCGAACCCGTCGGTACGGGTGTCCTCCCGGCGGGCGGCGTTCGCGGCGGCCCTGGAGCTGCCGGTCGCCCCCGCCGGCTACCGGGACGACATGCTGCTCTGCCTCGGGCTGCGTCCGGGCGGCACCGGGCAGCTCTGGGCCGCCGCCGTACGGCTGGTCGCCGGGATCCTGCCGTTGATCCGCCCGTACGCCGGGGAGATCGCCGACACGGCCGGCGCCGACCTGGCCGACGCCCTGGTCGATGGCCGGCTGGACCGCTACGTGGCCCAGCTCGCCCGGCCCGTGGGCCACCTGCCGAACCCTCGGCGGGAGTCGTCGCCGGTGCCCGCGCCGCGTGCAGGACAATGGGTAACTGTGCCCGTACCTGACGCGCCGGTGACCGGCGTCCCCAGCGATCCGAGCGGCCCGGCGGCGTCGACGCCGGCCCGTCCGACCCGGCTCGACCCGGCCATCGCGGCCCGGCTGCGCCGCACCGCCGACGGTCTGGTCGCCGCCGTGGTGCGCGCCCACGACTCCGGCGAGGTGCTGATGGTCGCCTGGATGGACGACGAGGCGCTGCACCGCACCCTCACCACCGGCCGGGCCACCTACTGGTCGCGCAGCCGCCGGGAGTACTGGGTCAAGGGCGCCACCTCCGGCCATCACCAGTACGTGCGCTCCGTCGCGCTGGACTGCGACGGCGACGCGCTGCTGGTCAGCGTCGACCAGGTCGGCGCGGCCTGCCACACCGGGCACCGGACCTGCTTCTTCACCGAGCTGCCGGTGACGGGGGCCGGCACATGACCGACGGCGCGGTGAGCCCCGACCTGGCCACCTTCACCGACGTGGCTGCCCGCTGGCGCGTGGTGCCGGTCACCCGACGCCTGCTGGCCGACGCCGAGACCCCGGTGGGTGTCTACCGCAAGCTCGCCGGCGGGCCCGGCACGTTCCTGCTCGAGTCGGCCGAGCAGGGCGTCGGCTCGGCGGGCATGGCCTGGTCGCGGTACTCGTTCATCGGCGTGCGCAGCAGCGCCACCCTCATCGAGCGGGACGGGGTGGCGACCTGGCTCGGCCAGCCGCCCGCCGGGCTGCCCACCGACGGCGACCCGGTGCGCGTGCTGCGGGACACCGTCGCGGCGCTCGCCGGCCCGCTCGGGGACCCGTCCGACGGTCTGCCCCCGCTGACCGGGGGCATGGTCGGCTACCTCGGCTACGACCTCGTCCGCCGCTTCGAGCGGCTGCCCGAGCTGACCGAGAACGACCTGGGCGTGCCCGAGCTGGGCATGATGCTCGCCACCGACCTGGTGGTCCTCGACCACTACGACGGCTCGGCGATCCTGGTCGCCAACGCGGTGCTGCCGCCGCTGGACACCCCGGGCCGCGACGCGCAGGTCACCGCCGCGTACCACCACGCGGTGGGCCGCCTCGACGCGATGACCACGGCGCTGTCCCGACCCATCCCACCGATGATCTCCACGGTCGAGCGTCCACCGGCCGACGAGGTTCTCTGTCGTACGCCCGAGGGTGGCTACCTGAAGGCGGTGGAGGCCGCCAAGGAGGCGATCCGGGCGGGCGAGTGCTTCCAGATCGTGCTGTCCCAGCGCTTCGAGCGGGCGACGCACGCCGATCCGCTGGACGTCTACCGGGTGCTGCGCACCAGCAACCCCAGCCCGTACATGTACCTGCTGCGCTTCGACGGGTTCGACATCGTCGGCTCGTCGCCCGAGGCGCACCTGAAGGTCACCGCCGGTGCGGACGGGCGGCGCCGGGCGCTGCTGCATCCGATCGCGGGCACCCGGCCACGCGGTGCCACCGCGACGGCGGACGCCGGGCTCGCCGCCGAGCTGCTCGCCGACCCCAAGGAGCGTGCCGAGCACGTGATGCTCGTCGACCTGGGCCGCAACGACCTGGGCCGGGTCTGCGAGCCGGGCAGCGTCCAGGTGCCCGAGTTCGCGACCATCGAGCGGTACAGCCACGTGATGCACATCGTCTCCACCGTGACCGGCACGCTGCGTGACGACTGTTCCGCGTTCGACGCGCTCGCCGCGACCTTCCCGGCCGGGACGCTCTCCGGGGCGCCCAAGGTGCGGGCCATGGAGATCATCGAGGAGTTGGAGCCGGTCCGCCGCGGTCTCTACGGCGGCACGGTCGGCTACTTCGGCTTCGGTGGTGACCTGGACATGGCGATCGCCATCCGGACCGCGCTGATCCGTGCCGGCCGCGCCTACGTGCAGGCCGGCGCGGGGGTGGTCGCCGACTCGGATCCGGCCGCCGAGGAGCAGGAGACCCGCGACAAGGCCGCCGCCGTGCTGGCCGCGATCGCCGCGGCGGAAACGCTGAGGGCGGCCCGGTGAGCGCGAGGAGTGCAGCGCAGCGGAGCCCCGCAGTCGCGAACGAAAGGTTGGTCCGGTGAGCGTGGGGGATCGGCGTCAGTTGACGTACGCCATGCTGCTCTGCCTGGCGGGCGCGGGCCTGGCGCTGTGGGCGGCGACCCGGGGCTGGTCGGTCGAGCTGACCGCGCGGCCGGCGCCGCTGCCGCCGGTTCGCGAGGCCCGCAGCGGGGCCGCCCTGCTGCCGTGGCTGCCGGCGCTGGCGCTGGTCACGCTGGCCGGCGGTGGCGCGGTGCTGGCCACCCGGGGTTGGGTGCGGCGGCTGCTGGGCGTGCTGCTGGGCGTTCTGGGCTTGGCGGTGGCAGCCGGTGGTGGTTACGGGTTGGTCGCCGATCTCGACGGCGTGGTGAGCCGGCAGTGGCCTGCGCTCTGCCTGCTCGGCGGTCTGCTCGCCGCCGTGGGCGGCGGGTGGACGGCGCTGCGGGGCGACGTGTGGCCGGCGATGGGCGCCCGGTACGAGCGGCCGACGCGGACCGTCACGGAGAGTGCGCCCACGACGGTCGCCCCACCGGGCCGGATGGCCGGGCGGCGGACCACCGAGGCGTGGGACGCGTTGGACCGGGGCGAGGACCCGACGGCCGGCTGATCAGCCGACCGGCTGACGCTCCCGCTGCGGGCGGGCGGAGACGGCGCGGGCGGCGGTCAGTTCGGCCACCAGGCGGTCCAGTTCGGCGCGTCGGTCGGCGCGGGCCCGGTCGGCGCAGACCGCCTCCCAGGCGTTGCCGCGTGCCGTGCGCATCCGGCCCTCGCCGACGACGGCCCGCTCCAGGGTGTGCACCACGCCGACGGCGAGTGACGCCACGGTCCGGGAGATGGTGGTCAGTCCGATGCTCGGGTTCGACTCGGCAATGCTCATTGGTCACCCCGCACGAGAAGTTGGCGACGGTCGGGCAGGCGCGTCATCGAGTCTGCCCGAGGACGATGCTGGCCGGCTGACGTTTCGCCGGGGTGACCGCCCGGTCAACTGTCCCGCCAGGCCCGCGATCTGGCACCGGCCGTTCGGCCTTGAGCTTGCTCACAGCATCGACCGGTGTCGTTGTCGTCGGGCGGCGAGCCGGAAGCGGTGGCATGATCGATGGGTCGGCCCGGTTCGACCGGGGCCGCCGGGCCCCCGTCGTATGACGGCGGTCGATACCGGAGGTGGCGCTGCGTGACATCCCGTTCACGGCAAGTCGGCCATTATGCCGCAGCCCTTTTCGTGAGCAGCGCCATACCCCCGGCTCCCGGCGTCGGTCGGCTGCCCCTAGCATCGGCCCATGACACCCGGAGAGGGGAGTCCGTTGGTGACTGCTGAGCATGCGCACGCGGAGGGGGACGAGGCCGGTCAGGCGGCGTCCGTAAGCGTGCTCGACGAGATTCTGGCTGGCGTGCGCGAGGACGTCGCCCGACGCCAGGAACAGGTTCCGTTGGAACGGATCCGTGAGCTGGCCGCGGCGGCGCCGCCGCCGCTGGACGCCTACGCTGCGTTGCGTAAGCCCGGCGTGGCGGTCATCGCCGAGGTCAAGCGCTCCTCGCCGTCCAAGGGCCGGCTGGCCGAGATCGCCGATCCGGCCGATCTCGCCGTCGACTACGCGGCGGGCGGGGCGCGGGCGATCAGCGTGCTGACCGAGGGGCGCTGGTTCGGCGGGTCGCTGGACGACCTGGCCGCCGTCCGGGCCGCGGTCACCGTGCCCGTGCTGCGCAAGGACTTCGTGGTCTCCAGCTACCAGGTGCACGAGGCGCGCGCGCACGGCGCCGACCTGGTCCTGCTGATCGTGGCCGCCCTTGAGCAGAACGTGCTGATGGGCCTGCTGGAGCGGATCGAGTCGCTGGGCATGACCGCGCTGGTCGAGGTCCACGACGAGGAGGAGGCCGACCGGGCCCTGGAGGCCGGCGCGCAGGTGATCGGGGTCAACGCCCGTGACCTGCGTACCCTTCAGGTGGATCGGTCGGTGTTCGAGCGGATCGCGCCGGGCCTGCCGAGCAGCGTCGTCAAGATCGCCGAGTCCGGCGTCCGCGGACCGCACGACCTGATCCGGTACGCCTCCGCGGGCGCGGACGCGGTTCTCGTCGGTGAGGGCCTGGTCACCCAGAAGAGCCCACGCGAGGCGGTGGCCGAACTGGTCAACGCCGGCAACCACCCGGCGACGCCCCGGCCGGTGCGCTGACCCGCGCCGGTGTGACGCCCCACCGAGAGGATTTCCGATGAGCGCCGATGCGCTGGCCCCGGTGGCCGGCTCGCAGCCCGACTCCGCCGGCCACTTCGGCCGCTTCGGCGGTCGGTTCGTGCCCGAGGCCCTGGTGGCCGCGCTGGACGAGCTCGACGGGGCGTGGCGTACGGCGATCGCGGACGAGTCCTTCCGGGCCGAGTTCGGGGCGCTGCTGCGCGACTACGCGGGCACGCCGTCGCTGCTCTACGAGGCCCGGCGGTTCTCCGCGAAGGTCGGCGCGCGGGTGCTGCTCAAGCGTGAGGACCTCAACCACACCGGCGCCCACAAGGTCCGCAACGTGCTCGGCCAGGCACTGCTCACCAAGCGGATGGGCAAGACCCGGGTGATCGCCGAGACCGGGGCGGGCCAGCACGGCGTCGCCACCGCGACCGCCGCCGCCCTGTTCGACCTGGAGTGCGTGGTCTACATGGGCGAGGTCGACACCGAGCGGCAGGCGCTCAACGTGGCCCGGATGCGGATGCTCGGCGCCACCGTCGTCCCGGTCACCACCGGCTCGCGCACGCTCAAGGACGCGATGAACGAGGCGATGCGCGACTGGGTGGCGAACGTTGACGAGACCCACTACCTGATCGGCACCGCCGCCGGGCCGCACCCGTTCCCGGCGATGGTCCGTGACTTCGTCCGGGGCATCGGTGACGAGGCCCGCCAGCAGTGCCTCGACCTGACCGGCGCGCTGCCGGACGCCGTCACCGCCTGCGTCGGCGGCGGCTCCAACGCGCTGGGCATCTTCCACGCCTTCGTTCCCGACGAGGACGTGCGGCTCTACGGCTTCGAGGCCGGCGGCGACGGGGTGACCACCAGTCGGCACGCCGCGAGCATCACCGGCGGGTCGGCGGGCGTGCTGCACGGCGCCCGCACGTACGTGCTGCAGGACGCCGACGGGCAGACGCTGGAGTCGCACTCGATCTCCGCGGGCCTGGACTACCCGGGCGTCGGGCCCGAGCACGCCTGGCTGCACGACACCGGCCGGGCCAGCTACCTGCCGGTCACCGACGCCGAGGCGATGGCCGCGTTCGAGCTGCTCTGCCGCACCGAGGGGATCATCCCGGCGATCGAGAGCGCGCACGCCCTCGCCGGCACCGTCACGCTGGCTCCGAAGCTGGCCGCCGAGCTGGGCCGGGAGCCCACCATCGTGGTCAACCTCTCCGGCCGGGGCGACAAGGACGTGCACACCGCCGGGGACTACTTCGGCATCCTCGACAAGGAGCACTGAGATGAGCCGCATCGGGGTGGCCTTCGACAAGGCCCGGGCCGACGGGCGGGCCGTGCTGGTCGGCTGTATGCCGGCCGGGTTCCCGACCGTCGAGGGCAGCATCGCGGCCATGACGGCGATGGTCGAGGCCGGCGTCGACGTCATCGAGGTGGAAATTCCGTACTCGGATCCGGTGATGGACGGCCCGGTAATCCAGAAGGCCAGCGACATCGCGCTGGCCGGCGGCGTCCGGACGTCCGACACGCTGCGCATCATCGAGGCGGTCGCGGCGACCGGCGCGCCAGTCGTCACGATGACCTACTGGAACCCCATCGAGCGGTACGGCGTGGACGTGTTCGCCCGCGACCTCGCCGCCGCCGGCGGCACCGGCCTGATCACGCCGGACCTCATCCCCGACGAGGCTGCCGAGTGGCTGGCCGCCTCGGACGCGCACGGCCTGGACCGCACCTTCCTGGTGTCGCCGTCGTCCACCGACGCCCGGGTGGCGATGACCGTGGACAACTGCCGGGGCTTCGTCTACGCCACCGCCGTGATGGGGGTGACCGGCGCTCGGGCGCGGACGTCCGACGCCGCCCCCACGTTGGTCTCGCGGGTTCGCGCGGTCACCGACCTGCCGGTCGGTGTCGGCCTGGGCGTGGGCACCGGAGCGCAGGCCAGCACCGTCGCCGGGTACGCCGACGGGGTGATCGTCGGCAGCGCGCTCGTCCGTTGTGTGCTCGACGCCTCCTCGGAGGCCGAGGGGCTGGCCGCGCTGCGCACCCTCAGCGCCGAACTCGCCGAGGGCGTCCGCAACCCCGCGCGCTGACCTCGGCCCCCGGGCCCGGACGCCGGCCCGTCGGGCCGCTGGGCGCGGCACCGCGGGTGCCGGTCGGCTGGCCGGGGGGTTGGTTCGGCCGGCCGGGGCGACGGACGGCAAGAGCGCCGGGCCTGCCTTTCGCTGAAGAGACGTAT
>NZ_JBFAPG010000209.1:0-10145 GCF_040675595.1 Micromonospora sp. NPDC049580 | reverse complement strand
GGCGGCGGTGACGGCGAGCATCGCCCGGAGCGCGTAGTCGCTGCGCGCGGAGACGTACACGTCACTGACCAGCCTGGTCCAGTACGCCCCAGCGACGGCGGATCGCCTTGTCGGCCGCGCCGAACGCCGCGTCCACGGCCAGGCCCAGCACCAGGATGACGATCATCGTGGAGAGCAGCCACGGCGCGTCGGACAGCTCCCGCGAGTAGGTGAGCTGGGCACCCAGCGAGGTCTGCGAGATGCCGACGACGATCAGCTCGCCGGCCATCAGACTCCGCCAGGAGAACGCCCAACCCTGCTTGAGGCCCGCGACGATCGCCGGCAGGGCGGCCGGCGCGATCACGTACCGGTAGAGGTTGAGCCCCCGCGCGCCCAGGTTGCGACCGGCGCGCAGCAGCAGCGGTGGCACGTAGTCCACACCGGAGATCACCCCGTTGGCGATGGACGGCGCGGCGCCGAGCACCACCACGAAGAAGATCGCCTTCTCGCTCAGCTCGAACAGCAGGATGGCCAGCGGGAACCAGGCGATCGACGGCATGGTCTGCAACGCGGTGATCATCGAGCCGATGGCGGCCCGCAGCACCGTGGAGCGGGCCACCGCCAGGCCCAGCAGCAGGCCGACCGCGACCGAGAAGACATAGCCGACGGCGGCCCGCCGCAGCGTGGTGGCCAGGCCCTCCCAGAGCTGCGGACCCTGGGCCTGGGTCACCAGCTCGCGACCGACGACCAGCGGGCCGGGCAGGGAGTACGGCGGCTTCCAGCCCGACCAGACCACCACCTGCCAGGCCACGATGACGATGGCCAGCGCGGCCAGCTTGGGCCAGGTGGCCGCCCAGAGCCGGGTGCCGCGGGACACCTCCTTATCCCGACCGGCGATCTCCAGCGCGTCCAGGCCGGAGATCTCCGCGTCGCTGCGCGCCGTGCTGGTGAGGGTGTCACTGGCCATGGCGGCCCACCTCCGTACGGAGGCGTTCGGTGACCTCGGCGGCGATCGCAGCGACCTCGGGCGAGTCGATCCGCCGTGGCCGTGGGATGTCCACCTCGGTGGAGTAGATGATCCGGCCGGGGCGGCTGGAGAGCAGGATGATCCGGTCGGCCAGCCGGGCGGCCTCGCGGACGTTGTGCGTGACGAAGAGCACCGAGAGCCGGCGCTCGGACCAGATCCGTTCCAGCTCGTCGTGCAGGATGTCGCGGGTCATGGCGTCCAGCGCGCCGAACGGCTCGTCCATCAGCAGCACCGGCGTGTCCAGGGCCAGCGTGCGGGCCAGCGCGACCCGCTGCCGCATCCCGCCGGACAGCTCGTGTGGCCGCTTGCGACCAAACTCGGCCAGGTGCACCGTGCGCAGCAGGTCGGCCACCCGCTCGCGGCGTTCGGCGCGGGGCAGTCCGCGCAGCTTCAGCGGCACCTCGACGTTGGCGTCGACCGTCAGCCAGGGAAAGAGCGCCGGCTCCTGGAACATCAGCCCCGGATTGGCGCCGCCGGCGATGCCGATCTGCCCGCCGCTGGGCCGGTCCAGGCCGGCGACCAGGTTGAGCAGGGTGCTCTTGCCGCAGCCGGACGCGCCGACGAGGCAGACGAACTCGCCCGGCGCCACGTCCAGGGAGACCCCGTCCAGGGCCAGTACGGCGCTCGACCCGCGTCCGTACACCTTGGTCACGCCGGAGAGCGCGACCGCGGTGGTCGCGCTCTGCGGCGTCGTCGTGGTCGACGTCATGGCTGGACGACCTCGGGCTTGCCCTGCGCCTTGAGCGCCTTGTTGAGGTACGTGAGGTCGTACAGGCCCTTGAGGTCCACCGGATCGGTCAGCTTGACCTCGACGGCGTGGTCGAGCCCGGCCTTGAGCGAGGTGGGGATCGGGTCGTTGGTGAACTCCAACGTCGGCCACGCCTGCTTGATCAGCTTGAGGTCCAGCGGCTTGCCGGTGATCTTGCCGATGGCGTCGGAGATGGCCTGCTGGGCCTCGTCCGGCTTGGTGTTGACGAACTCGTTCGCGGCCACCTGGCCGTCGACCAGCTTCTGCACCACGTCCGGGTGTGCCTTGAGGAACTTCGTGCTGACCAGCAGGTTGGTGATGACGAACTTCTTGTCCGGCCACAGGTCGCGCTCGTCGACGAGCACCTTGCCGCCGGCGTTGACCAGCCGGGAGACGAACGGCTCGGGCACCCAGGCGGCGTCGATCGCGCCGCTGTTGAAGGTCTCCACCGTCTGGGCGTTCTCCTGCGGCACGATCTTGACGTCGCCGCCACCCTCCTTGGTGGTGGTCAGCCCCTGCTGCTTGAGCCAGTAGCGGACCGCCACGTCCTGGGTGTTGCCGAGCTGCGGGGTGGCGACCTTCTTGCCCTTGAGGTCCTGCGGGCCGTTGATGCCCGGCTTGACCACAAGCGCCACGCCTCCGGAGGCGGCGCCGGAGACGACCCGGACGGCCTCGCCCTTGGACTTGGAGAACGCGTTCACGGTGGGGTTCGGGCCGATGTAGGTCGCGTCCAGCGCGCCGGAGAAGACGGCCTCGATGGCGGCCGGGCCGGCGTTGAAGGTCTTCGGTTCGAGCTTGACGTCGGCACCGAGCTTCTCGGCGAAGATGCCCTTCTCCACGCCGACGACGGCCGGCGCGTGGGTGATGTTGGGGAAGTAGCCGAGCCGCAGGGTCACCGGGCCGGAACTGTCTCCCGTGCCCTCGCTGTCGTCGCCGCACGCGGCGGTGCTGCCCAGGGTCGCCGCGCCGAGGGCGGCGAGGGTGGTCAGGGTGACCAACCGGCGCAGGGGGAGCCGTCTCATCGTCCATCCAATCCGCAGTATTCCTACTTAGTTGGTAGGAAGAGTGGGTCAGGCCGGGGTCAGCGTCAAGACCCATCCACATGCCGGGAAGGGGCGTCTCAGTTATGTCGGTATTTCCTACCGTCTTGCTAGGCCAATCGCGCGACACGGATTGTCGTACGTCGACGGGTTCGTCCGCTCCGGCTGGTCGCGCCGCGGGGAGGCCGAGCGGGTCGGCGCCGAGGTCCCGCCCCGGCTGGCCAACCCGGTGGCGGTGGCTCCGTGGAGGTCGCCGGTGGCGGGGATGCCGACGCGCTAGGGTCGATCCCGTGGCGGCGCGGAGATCCAGAATTCCAGCGACGAAGTATCCGGTCGAGCGGTTCACCCTCGACAACGGCCTGCGGGTGGTCCTGACCCCCGATCGCAGTGCCCCGGTGATCGGGGTGGCGGTGGTCTACGACGTCGGCATCCGCTCCGAGCCGGAGGGGCGTACGGGCTTCGCCCACCTCTTCGAGCACCTGATGTTCCAGGGCTCGGAGAACCTGGAGAAACTGGCCCACTTCCGGCACGTGCAGGGTGCCGGCGGCACGTTCAACGGCTCCACCCACCTGGACTACACCGACTACTTCGAGACGCTGCCGAGCAACGCGCTGGAGCGCGCGCTGTTCCTGGAGGCGGACCGGATGCGCGGGCCCCGGCTGACCGAGGAGAACCTGCGCAACCAGGTCGACGTGGTCAAGGAGGAGATCCGGGTCAACGTGCTCAGCCGGCCGTACGGCGGCTTTCCCTGGCTGACCCTGCCCCCGGTCATGTTCGACACGTTCCCGAACGCGCACGACGGCTACGGCTCGTTCGACGACCTGGAGTCGGCCACCGTCGCCGACGCCGCCGACTTCTTCCGCCGCTACTACGCCAGCGGCAACGCGGTGCTCGCCGTCAGCGGCGACATCGACGTGGCCGAGGCGACCGAGCTGGTCACCCGGCACTTCGGCGACGTCCCGTCCCGTCCCGCGCCGCGGCGGCCCGACTTCACCGAGCCCGACCTGACCGCCGAGCGACGCAGCTCGTACACCGACGCCCTGGCGCCGTTGCCGGCGGTGGCCGGCGCGTGGCGGGTGCCCGACCCGGTCGGCGACTTCGCCAACTACCTGCCGTACGTGGTGCTGGCCGAGGTGCTCACCGACGGCGACGCGTCCCGGCTGGTCGAACGACTGGTCCAGCGCGACCGCACGGTGACCAGCCTCGGCGGCTACCTCGGCTTCATGGGCGACCCGTTCGACGTCCGCGACCCCACCGCGCTGCTGCTCCAGGCGCACCTGCCACCGGGCGGCGACGTGGACAAGGTGCTGCGCACCGTCGACGAGGAACTGGACCGGCTGGCCACCGACGGGCTGACCGACGGCGAGCTGGCCCGCACCCAGGCCCGGATGGCCACCCACCTGCTGCGCGACACCGACGCGGTGCTCGGCCGGGCGCTGCGGATGGCGGTCCTGGAACAGCAACGCGGCGAGCCGGGCCTGCTCAACGACCTGCCCCGACTGGTCGGCGACGTCACCGAGGAGCAGGTCCGGGCCGCCGCGGCCACCCTGCGCCCGGAGCGCCGCGCCGCGGTCGAGGTCATCCCCGGAGGTGCCCGATGACCACCACCGCCACCGCCGGGCCGCGTACGCTGCCCCCGCTCGGCCCCACCCGCAAGCTCAAGGTGCCCAAGCAGGCCGAGCGCACGCTGCGCAACGGGCTCACCGTGATCGCCGTACGCCGGCCGGCGGTGCCCCTGGTCGAGCTGCGGCTCTGGGTACCGTTCGGCCGCGCCCACCTCGCGCGCGGCGCGATGCTCTCGCAGACCATGCTCTCCGGCACCGAGTCGATGACCAGCGTGCAGTTGGCCGCCGAGCTGCAGAAGGTGGGCGGCGGGCTGTCCGCGGGCGTCGACCCGGACCGGCTGATGCTCTCCGGCGCCGGCCTGGTCACCGGCCTGGACCGGATGCTGGAGCTGCTGGCCGAGGTGCTGACCGGCGCCAGCTACCCCAGCGACGAGGTGGCCGCCGAGCGGGACCGGCTGATCGACCGGATCCAGGTTGCCCAGAGCCAGCCGGCGCACCTGGCCCGGGAGGCGCTGCTGAAGCGGATCTACGGGCGACACCCGTACGCCACGCAGACCCCGGAGCCGGGCCAGATCCGTGCCGTCCGACCGGCGGCCCTGCGCAGCCTGCACGCCGAGCGGGTGCACCCCGCCGGGGCGCAGCTGGTGGTGGTCGGCGACGTGCAGCCGGAGAAGGCCCTGGACGCGGCCGAGCGGGCGCTCGGTGGGTGGGCCGGCGCCGGGCGTACGGCCACCCTGCCGGCCACCCCGCCGCTGGAGCCAGGGCCGCTGCTGCTTGTCGACCGACCCGGCTCGGTGCAGTCCTCGCTGCGGGTCGCGCTGCCCGCCGTGCCGCGCACCGACCCCGACCACGCGCCGCTGCAACTGGCCAACCTGATCTTCGGGGGCTACTTCTCGTCCCGCTGGGTGGAGAACATCCGCGAGGACAAGGGCTACACGTACGGCCCGCACTCGGTGATCGAGCACTCGGTGGCCGGGTCGGTTCTGGTCGCCGGCGCCGAGGTGGCCACCGAGGTCACCGGCCCGGCGCTGCTGGAGACCACGTACGAGCTGGGCCGGCTGGCGTCGCTGCCGCCGAAGCCGGAGGAGCTGGAGCAGGCCCGCCAGTACGCCCTGGGCACCCTCCAGCTCGGCATGTCCACCCAGGCCGGTCTGGCCGCGCTGACCAGCGCGTACGCCGGGAACGGGCTGCGGCTGGAGTTCCTCGCGGAGTACGCGGCCCGCCTGGCGCAGGCGACCGTCGACGACGTGGCGCGTGCTGCCGCCCACTACCTCGCGCCCGCCCGGGCGGCGGTGGTCGTGCTCGGCGACGCCGAACGGATCACCCCCGGGCTGGCCGCGCTGACGCCGGTCCACACCGAACCGGTGCAGCCATGAGGCACCGCCACGGCCCGGTCCGGGTGTCCGCCAGCGGCGGAGCGTTGACGTGAGCGGGGAGACGGCGCCGCCGCTCGCGCGGTCCACCCTGGATCGCGCCGCGCATCGGCGGGGCGACGCGCAGTGGCTGACCGAGGCGTGGCTGCGCGGCCGGATCCTGCTGCTCGACTCGACCAACGACGGGCGGACGCTCGCCCGTACCGACGTGTCGCCCCCCGCGCTGGTGCTGTTCGGCGCGGCCGACGTGCCGGCCGGCGCCGAGTCGACGGCGATGTTCCTCGGTGTCGAGCCGGACGGGGTGCCGGTCTTCGCGCTCGACACGCCGCTGCCGACGGTGCCGGGCACCCGGGCGGTCAACCTGCGGGAGGTGGGCCACCTGCTCGGGGATCGGGAGGCCGGCATCTTCACCACGGCGCTCGCGCTGCTCAACTGGCACACCCGGCACGGCTACTCGACGGCGACCGGCGCGCCGACCGTGATGGACGAGGCCGGCTGGTCTCGGGTGGATCGCAACGGTGCGCGGATCTGGCCGCGTACCGACCCGGCGATGATCGTGCTGGTGCACGACGGCGTCGACGGTCCCGAGGGGCGCTGCCTGCTCGGCAACAACGCCGGCTGGCCGGGCACGCCGGGTGGTCGGCGCTACTCCTGCCTGGCCGGATACGTCGAGCCGGGGGAGTCCGCGGAGGCCGCCGTGCTGCGCGAGGTCCGCGAGGAGGTGGGCATCTCCGTCGAGCGGATCAGGTACGTCGGCAGCCAGGCCTGGCCGTTCCCGGGCTCGCTGATGCTGGGCTTCCTGGCCACCGCCGACCCGGCGGATCCGGTGCAGGTCGACCCGTCCGAGATCGCGTACGCCAGGTGGTTCAGCCGCGAGGAGATCGGGGCCGCGTGTGCGGGAAGGGCCGTGGACGTGGGGGACGGGGCTCGGCTGATCCTGCCGCCGCCGTCGTCGATCGCGTTGTTCCTCATCCATCGCTGGCTGGACGGCTGGGTGGACGCCGACCACTGAGCACGGTCCCGGCCCGTGGCCGCCGTTGCCGCGGCGGTCACGGGCCGGGAACACGGGCCGTCGTGGTCGGTGGGAGCGATGGACGCGGCGGGGGAGCCGAGCCGACCACGACGGACGTCTGGGGTCAGGTGCCGGTGCGGCCGGGTCTGCGCCGGAAGACGGGCAGCGGCTCGCCGAGTGGCAGGACCTTGACCCGTTGCTTGCCGGCTCGCACCGCGCCGACCGTCGACAGGGCCCGGGCCAGCAGCAACGCGGCGTCCCGGTCCTCGGCGTGCACGGTCTGCCGGCGCGGTTCCGGCGTGGTCGTCTCGTCGCGGAGGCGGTGGCCGTCCGCCCAGGCGGCGGCGATGTCCCCGTCGGCGACGGTGCGGATGTCGGTGCGAACGATCAGGAACCGCATAAGGGTCTCCGGATGAACCGCGACGAATGAGCCAGTGTGGAAGTTCCACGTTCTCGTGGGTCATGTTACGCCCCGTGTTCGTCCCAGCAAGTGAAACGCGCCTATTGTTTCCGAGCCTCGTCCGATCGGCGGATGCCTGGTCAGCGGGGTTGCCGCCGAACATGGCGACGGGGCCGCCGGCACCATGCCAACGGCCCCGCCCCGGTCAGGAGGATCAGTTCAGGTCGAACTGGCCCGTCTTCGCCCCGGCGATGAAGCCGAGCCACCCGGCCCGGTTGAACAGCAGCACCGGGCCGCCCCGGTCCTTGCTGTCGCGGAGCGCGACAGCCGACGGGCCGGTGCCCAGGGGGGCGACCTCCACGCAGTTGGAGGTCTGGCTGCGGGTGCTGGTACGCCACGGGGCGTCCGCCAACGAGCTGGCGGAGACGGACGGCGTGTTGTGGATGTCGTTCATGGCTCTGCTCCTGATGTGAACCGATCCGATGGGACGAGTGGTGCCGCACGCCCCGACGGAGGGTCCCCCGTGGATCACCGATCCGTCAGTCGCCCCGAGGCCCGGCGGCGTTGGGTCGGCGCCGTTGCCGGCCCGAACGCCACTGTGGATGGGGGCGTCGCCCCGGTCAGCCGTCCCGTCGCCTCGATCAGCCAGGAGAGGGTGTCCGAGGCGTCTAGTGCCGCCGTGCATAGCCACTCGAACACCACTTTATAGCGATTTAGCGTGATTGCCTCGGTCGACATGACGTCGGTGAACCCCCCTTCGATGGCCAATGTCTCCGGATCGAGCGGATCGGCGAACCGATAGAGGGAGAAGGCGGTCGGCGGAAGGTACCAATCGCCGATCTGGGTGTCCCGCAGAAGCAGGTGCAGAGTCACGTTGGGCAGCAGGGCAAGCTCGCACAGCTGGTGCAGCTGCTCGTGCAGCACCTCGGGCGGGCCGGCCCGGCGGCCGAGGGCCGCCTCCTCCAGCACTGCGGTGTAGCTCGGCGCGTGCGGCTCGCGGGTCAGCAGCAACTGGCGGGCCAACCGGGCCTGCACCTCGGTCTCCGGCTCGTCGGTCGGCTCCGGTTCGCCGGCGCCCTCGCTCACCTGGCGGGCCGAGACGATCCGGACCTTCGCGTACCCGGCGGTCTGCAGCAGACCCGGCACCAGAACCGGGTTGTACTCGGAGATCTCCGCGCAGCCCGCCTCCAGCTCGGCCCAACTGCGCTGCTGCTGCGTCATCACCGGAAAGTTCTTCAACCAGCCGCGCATGTCGCCGGCCTCACCGGCGATCGCGAGCAACTCCTCGCGCGACGCGGTGTCGGCCCCGTAGAGGTCGAGCAGAACGCCGACATCCTGCGGGTCCGGTCGGCTGCGGCCGTTCTCCATGCGGGACAGTTTGGACGCGGACGCCCAACCGATCCGTTCGATAACCTGGTCACCGGTGAGGCCCGCGGCTTCGCGCAGGCTGCGCAGTTCGATGCCCAACCGTCGGCGACGCATGATCGGGCTGGGTGCGGCAGGAGGCACAGTGTCCTCTTTCCCGTCGACCGCCGCAGACGCGACGGTAACTGTATGAAATTCGCCCCCCACGGTCAGTATGGACGGCGCGACCGGCGTCGGAGGTTCCGGCGGGGGCGTGTCTTGTCGAAAAATGGACCACGGATACGCCGGACGACGACGGACCCCGGGTCCCAGCCCCGTCGACCGCCCAGCCGGGCACGCCATCCCGCCGGAGGGAACCCATGCGCACCGTCCTGCGCCGACCCGACTTCCGCCTGCTGTTCGGCGGCCTGCTGGCCAGCATGACCGCCGAGTCGATCCTGCTGCTCGCGCTCGCCATCTGGGTCAAGGACCTGACCGGCTCCAACGGGCTCGCCGGCGGCATCATCTTCGCCGTCATCGCCCCGATGACGTTGGCGCCGCTGGTCGGTTGGTTCGTCGACCGGTACCCGCGCCGGCCCTTCTTCGTGACCGCGAACGTGGTCACCGCGCTGCTGCTCGCTCCGTTGTTCACCGTCCGCGACGCGGGCGACGTCTGGCTCGTCTACCTGGTGGCGGCCCTCTACGGCCTGTCGTCCATCACGCTCGGCGCGGCGCTCAGCGGGTTGATCCGGCAGTTGGTGCCGGTGGAGCTGCTCGCGGAGGCGAACGGCGTGCTGCAGACCGTACGCCAGGGGCTGCGGCTGGTCGGCCCGCTGGCCGGCGCGGCGCTCTACGCGGCGCTCGGCGGGTGGGCGCTGGCCGGGATCGGCATGGTCGGCTTCGTGACCGCGGCCGCGGTGGTGACCGCGGTGCCGAGCCCGGTGCTGACGCCGCCGACCGTGCGGCTGCGGTGGCCCGCCGAGCTGGGCGCCGGCCTGCGGCATCTGACCGGTGAGCCGGCGCTGCGCCGGGCCCTGCTCGGCTACGGGCTCGGATCGCTGGTGATGGGTTTCAGCGAATCGCTCATCTTCGCCTACGTCGACCAGGGGTTGGATCGGGACGCCGCCTTCGTGGGCGTGCTGGTCATGGTGCAGGGCGTCGGCGGGCTGTTCGGTGGGCTCTGCTCACCGGCGCTGGTCCGCCGACTCGGTGAGATCGGCACGCTGGCCGCCGGGGTGGCCTTCTTCTCGCCGGCCGCGCTCGCGCTCGCCTACCCCGATCTGCGGCTCGGGATCGTGGCGGTGCTGCTGGCCGGCGTCTCGCTGCCGTTGACGATGGTGGGCCTGCACACGCTGATCCAGCGACGTACGCCGCCCGGGCTGGTCGGACGGGTCGCGGCGGCCACCCAGGCGCTGGTCAGCGGCCCGCAGGCGCTCTCCATCGGCGCCGGTGCCCTGCTGGTCGGCGTCCTGGACTACCGGGCTTTGTTCCTGCTGGTCGGGGTGGCCACGCTGGCCGCCGGCGTCTACCTCTGGCGGGGCCGGCACCTGAGCGCGCCGGCCGGCGGCCGTGGGCCCACACCGCCGGGCCCGCCCCCCCCCCCCCCCCCCCCCCCCCCCCCCCCCCCCCCCCCCCCCCCCCGCGCCCCCCCCCCCCC
>NZ_JBFAPG010000208.1:0-10214 GCF_040675595.1 Micromonospora sp. NPDC049580 | reverse complement strand
CCCGGCTCCGGGCGGTCAGGCTTGATCCCTCCGCCGGGCACGGTAGGCCACAGCCCTCCCGCGTCACCGTTATCGGAACGGGCCGGCCTCCTTCGTGGGGGCCGGCCCTTCGCGTTGCCTTTGTTGTTCAGCTCTGCCGATCGGGGTTAGCGGCTGCTGGTGGTTTCTCTTACCCAGGGCAGGGCGATCCGCTCGATGAGCACGAGCGCGGAGTAGAGCAGGATGCTCACCAGCGCCACCAGCAGGATGGCCGCCCAGGCGGTGGCGTAGTCGCCGACGCCCGCGTATTGGAGGATGACGTAGCCCAGGCCGCTCTCTCCGGCCTGGAACTCACCGATCACCGCGCCGATGGCCGCCAGCGGCATGGCCACCTTGAGCCCGACGAAGATCTGCGGCAGCGCCGCCGGGAACCGCACCTTGCGGAACGCCTGCCAGCGGGAGGCGTTCCACGACCGGACCAGCTCGGCCAGGTCGGCCGGCGTGGTGGTCAGCCCGGTCGCGGTGGACAGCACGATCGGAAAGAAGCAGAGCAGGAACACCATGGTCAGGATCGGCTTCTGACCCCAGCCCAGCGCCACCACCAGCAGCGGGCCCAACGTGATCTTCGGCACCGCGTTCACCGCGACCAGCAGCGGCGTGAACATCCGCTCCACGGCGCGGGAACTGGCCAGGGACAGTCCGATCAGGACGCCGGCGGCCGCCGACAGGGCGAAGCCGACCAGGATCTCCAGCAGGGTGGTCCCGGTGTGCTCCAGCATCTGGGCGGGCTTGTCGACGAACGCGCTGAACACACCCCCCGGCGGCGGCAGGGCGGCCGGCGGGATCAGCTCCAGCCGGGCGATCAGCCACCACGCCGCCAGGGCGACCAGCAGACCGGCCGCGGGCAGCAGCGCCGCCCCGACCCCGGCGCGCAGGCCGGCGCCCCGACCCGCCCGTCCCGCCTCCGGGCCGGCACCCGGGGATGGGGGCACCGTCACCGCCGGCTCGACTGACCGCACGTCGGTCATCTTGTCCTCCTCGAAATCCGACGGCCCTGGGGGCCGACGAGCGACGGGGGTACGTCCCACCGGATCCGGCGGGACGTACCCCCTGGTGGCGACCGGACGATCAGGCCTTCGGCGCGAGGCTGAAGTCGATGATCTGCTCGGGGGTGATGTTCTGCTTGAGCGCGCCCGCGCCCTGCAGGATCGCGATGCTCTTCGCGACCCGGCCGCTGTCCAGCGTGCCGATCGCGGTGCCGGAGTTGCCGGAGCGCACGTACGCGGCCATCAGGTCCAGCTCGGCGGCGGCGGCCACCGGGTTGGCGGCGTCGACGTTCTTCTTCAGGATCTCACCGGCCTCCTTGGAGTTCGCCAGGCTGTACTCGAGGCCCTTGAGCAGCGCCGCGGTGAACCGCTTCACCATCTCCGGCTTCTCCTTGGCGATCTTCGAGGAGGTGATCAGCACGTTGCCGTAGAGGTCCTGCATCACGTTGCTGTACGGCAGCATGACGGCCTTCTTCTTGGCCACCGCCTCGATCGTCGGCTGGCCGACGACGAACTGGCCGATGCCGTCCACCGAGCCGCTGGCCAGGGTGCCGATCAGCGCCTGCGCCTCACCGTTGACCCAGGTCACCTTGCTGGCGTCCACACCGGCGAGCCGGGCGTACGTCGGGAACAGGTTGCGCACCACGGAGCCGGGGGTGTCGGCGAGCTTCTTGCCCTCCAGGTCCTTGGGCGAGTTGATGTTCTTGCCCTCGACGGTGGCGATGCCCGCCATCGTGCGCTGCTGGATCGCGGCCACGGCGGTGAAGTCCTTCGCCTGGCCGTTACCGAGCTGGAGCAGACCACCGGTGAGGTCGATCGGCCCGAAGTCCGCCTGGCCGCCGACGACCGTCTGGATCACGCCGCCGGTGCCCTGGCCGGCCTTGATCTCGACGTCGAAGCCGGCCTCCTTGAAGAAGCCCTTCTCCTTCGCCACCCAGGCGTAGGAGTCACGGCCGAAGTTGCCGAAGGAGGTGAGGTAGGTCACCTTCTCCAGTGCTCCGTCTTTGCCGCCCTTGGCGTCGTCGGACGAGTCCGACCCGCTGCTGCAGGCGGAGACGAGGGCGAGGGCGGTGGCCAGCGCGGCCGTAGCGACCGTACGGGTCAGCCTTCTCATCAGTAGCACCATGTCCTTTCCGACCGGGACCGCAGGCCACCGGCGGGGGTTGTCGCGACGGTGCCGGCAGGAGGGGCAAGCCGGGCACCGCCATCGTGAGGGGACTCTTCGCGGGCACAGCGTACGAGAAACCCACAGTTGCGACGCCAGGCGTATTGGGTTGCGGAACGGATACAACATGACGACCACCCCGGACGGTGCGGAATGTCAACGGGGCAGCTAGCCTTTGTCGGATTCCTGACCGTCCACTCAGCGGAGGTACGCCGCAGATGATCCGACTGTCCGGGGTGTCGCGTACCTTCGAGGGCCGGTCCGGCCGGGTCGAAGCCCTTCGCGGCATCGACCTCGACGTCGCCGAGGGCGAGTTCGTGGCCGTGCTCGGGCGCTCCGGCTGCGGGAAGTCCACCCTGCTGCGGTTGATCGCCGGGCTGCTCCCGCTGACCTCCGGCGAGATCACCGTGGCCGGTACGCCGATCACCCGACCCCGCCGCGACATCGCCATGCTCTTCCAGAAGCCGGCGCTGCTGCCGTGGCGCAGTGTGCTGGACAACGTCCTGCTGCCGGTGGAGATCTTCGGCTGGAGCCGCGCCAAGCACCGCGAGCGAGCCCGGCAACTGCTCGACGTGGCCGGGCTCTCCGGGTTCGAGAAGCGGCTGCCGCACGAACTCTCCGGTGGCATGCAGCAGCGGGTGTCGCTGTGCCGATCGCTGATCGGCGAGCCGCGGGTGATGCTGATGGACGAGCCGTTCTCCGCGCTCGACGCGCTCACCCGCGAGGAACTGTCCGGCGAACTCCAGCGCGTGCACATGGAGAACAAGCCCACCATCGTCTTCGTCACCCACTCGATCGACGAGGCGGTGCTGCTCGCCGACCGGGTGGTCGTGCTGAGTCCTCGCCCCGGCCGGATCCGCAAGGTGGTCGAGGTGGCCATCCCCCGACCCCGCACCCTGGGTCGCAACGCCCACCTCGCCGACGTCGCCCGGGTCAGCGCCGACCTGCACGAGCTGTTGATGGAACGCGACCAGCCGGCCGCGGCCGGCGCGGAGGGACGATGAACATGCGGGTGTCGGTCTTCACCGAGCCCCACCGGGGCGCCGACTACGACACCCAGCTCCGGTTCGCCCGACTGGTCGAGGCCGGCGGCTACGAGGGCTTCCTCCGCGCCGACCACTACCAGTCGATGGGCGCCGACCCGGGCCTGCCCGGTCCGACGGACGCCTGGCTGACCCTCGCCGCGCTGGCCCGCGAGACCCAACGGATCCGGCTCGGCACCCTGGTCACGTCGGCGACCTTCCGCCTGCCCGGCCCTCTCGCGGTGCTGGTCGCACAGGTCGACCAGATGAGTGGCGGCCGGGTCGACCTCGGCATCGGCGCCGGCTGGTACGAGCGCGAGCACACCTCGTACGGCATCCCGTTCCCGCCCGTCGGCGAGCGCTTCGATCGACTGGCCGAGCAGCTTGAGGTGATCACCGGGCTGTGGGCCACCCCGATGGGCGAGACGTACAGCTTCACCGGTGACCACTACCGGCTGGTGGACGCGCCCGCGCTGCCCAAACCGGCGCAGGTGCCCGGACCGCCGATCATCGTGGGCGGGCGCGGTCCCAAGCGGACCCCCGAACTGGCCGCCCGCTACGCCGACGAGTTCAACATGCCGTTCAAGTCCGTGGCCGAGACCGCCGGGGCGTACGACCGGGTGCGGGAGGCGTGCGACCGCGTGGGTCGCACGGAGGCCGGCCGCGCCCCGCTGGTGCTCTCCGCCGGGATCGTGGTGGCCATCGGCCGCACCGACGCCGAGGCGCAGCTGCGGGCCGCGCCACTGCACGAGAAGAGCGCGCTGCCACCGGAGGACCCGGTGGTCGGCTCGCCCGCGCAGCTCGTGCAGCGAATCGGCGAGTTCGCCGAGATCGGCGGCACCCGGGTGCACCTGCGCATGACCGACCTTGACGACCTCGACCACCTCGAGCTGATCGCCGCCGAGGTGCTTCCCCAACTGGACGGTGGACGATGACGGATGTGATCGACGGCACCGAACTCGGGCCGGTGGGCCAGGAGATCGTGTACGAGAACGACCGGGTCCGGGTCTGGCACATCCGGCTCGAACCGGGCGAGCGGCAGCCCCTGCACCGGCACGACCACCCCTACCTGGTGGTGGCGATCCAGGGCGCGAAGAACGTCGTACAGACCATCGACGGCACCCGGATCGACGCCGACGAGCCCACCGGCGGAGTCGTCTACCGGGACCCCGGTGCCGTACACATGCTCACCAATGTCGGGGACACGACATACCTGGCCCGACTGGTCGAACTCAAGTAGACCCGCCGGGCGCGCCTCGCCCCGCCGCGCGGCGTGCCGGTGGCGATCGGGTGTACCAGGTGCGTAACGTGCCGGACATGGCCTTTCGGACCTGGGGCAGATTACTGCTCACGGCGCTCGGGGTGAGCGTGCTGGCCGGAGCCGGCCAGCTCGGCGTCGCGTACGGCTTCGGCATCGTCCGACTCACCGGCGCCTTCACCGGCACGACCGTCAACCAGTGGCCGGCCCAGCTCGTCTGGGTGGGCTGGTTCGCCGCGAACGCCGCCGTCGCCGGTGCCGTCCTGACCGGGCGTCTGGCCCGCCGGGACACCCCGCCGGCCAGCATCGGCCGGCAACTGGCCATCGGCGGCGCGGCCGCACTCGGCGCCACCGCCGTGGCCCCGCTCTGCATGCAGCCCGCCCGAGCCGCCGAGTTGATCTCGGTGGACCCGGTCTGGGCGGTCGGCATCTGCGCCATTCTCGGGGCGGTCATCGGAGCGGGCGCGGCCGTCGCCGTACTGTTCCGACCGGAACTGGGCTGGAACATGGCGGCCGTGGCCGGGGCGGTCTGGCTGCTGGCGTTCATTTCCGTCCTGCCGTCGCTCGGCACGGCCGGCCCGCTGCCCACGGTCCGACTCGGCGTACTCGAACCGAACTGGCTGGACGACGCCGCCGCGCAGCGTCTGGCGCTGCTCCTGCTGCCCGTGGTGGCGCTGCTCGCGGGCGCCGCGACCGCCGGGTTGGCCCGCTGGCGCGGCCAGGTTCCGCTGATCAGCGGGGTGACCGGGGTGGCCGGTCCGGTGCTGGTGGCATTCGCGTACCTGACCGCTGGCCCCGGCGACGCGGTGGACCGCTACCAGACCACCCCCTACTACGGCGCGCTGATCGCGATCCTCGCCGGCGCCCTCGGCGCCGCGGCCGCCGCCCTGCTGCGCTGGCCCGTCGGCGCCCGCACCGCCGATCCCCAGGCGATCCAGCCGACCGACATCCTGCGCCCGCTGCCCGCCGGCCCGCCCCTGCCGGGCGCCGAAGCGGCGAGGTCGACGGGTCCGGTCGACGACCACGGTGACACCGAGCCCGCCGCCGACGCGGCCCCCACCGGTGGGCACCTGACCAAGACCGGTCCGGGTCCGCGCGCCGCCGACGACACCGCCACCGTACGCACCGTCCCCGCCCACTGGGACTGGCCGGCGACCACGGCGAGCGGCCAGCACGGCGCCGTCCCCACCGACGCGACGCCCCCCGGGCAGGCGTCCCGGCCGGTCGGCCGCCGCCAGCACGCCGACACCACCCCGGACGCGCCGACGGCGGGCACCCCGACCCGGGACGCGCTCCACACGGGCGGGCAGCACGACCGCGCGACCAACCCGCCGGCCCCCGCCTCCTGGCTGACCGACCCGACCGGCGAGTTCACCGCCGGGCGACAGTCGGCCCCGTCGAACCGGGACGCGGACCCCATCGGCCCCGCCGACCCGACCCCTACCGTCCCGGCGTTCACCGCGGCGACGTCCACCGCTGCGGCCGGCGACACAGGGGCCGTCGGTCCAGGGGCCGTCGGAACAGGGGCCGTCGGAACAGGGGCCGTCGGAACAGGGGCCGTCGGTACAGCGTCCGTCGGTCCGACGCCCGACGCGGGCGCCGACGACCTGACCGGCAGCACGACGACGACCACGGCCGGCGGGGACAGGCGGGACAGCGACCGCACGACGACCAGCGACCCGACGGCCCCGGTCACGCCGAGCGCGAGCGCGCCGAGCGCGAGCACGCCGAGCGCGAGCGCGCCGAGCGCGGGCGACGCGGCCACGCCGAGCGCGAGCAGCGCGGGCGAGGGCGCGGCCGACGCGCCCGCACCCAAGCCGCGTCGTACGCGCAAGCCGAAGTCCACCCCCGCCGACGTCACTCCGGGCACGACCGCCGAGCACACGGCGGCAGCCGCCGGATCGACCGCTGGGCGCACCAGGCGGCCGGCCCGGTCCGGCAAGGCCACCGACCTGACCGGCACCGACTCCGCCGGACCCGTCGACCAGGACGCTCCCCTGCCCAACCAGGACGCTCCCCTGCCCGACCGGCACACCGAGCCCGGCCAGGACACCGAGCCCGGCCAGGCGAATCAGACCGGCGGCAAGGATCCGCAGGAGCAGACCGTCGGGACCGGTGGAGAGAGCCGGCGCGACGGGGCCGCCAGCACCGAGCCGGCGGTCACCACCACCCCGGTTGGGGATCCCGCACCCGTCGAGGGGTCCGGGACGGGCCGCGCCGAACGATCCGCGGCCGAGAGCGACGGCGGCGCTTCGTTGTTCGGTGAGGCGACCGCCGACGGCCCGGGGACCGACCGGTGGACTCCGACGGCACCGGCCTGGCCGGTCACCTCGGCATGGACCACCCCACCGGCGACGGGGGCGGCCGACCCCGAACCGTCCGGTTCGGATGCTCCCGTCCCGGCGGAGGAGTCGACCGACTGGACGCCCCGC
The DNA here is from genome assembly GCF_040675595.1 of Micromonospora sp. NPDC049580. Lineage (NCBI taxonomy): Bacteria > Bacillati > Actinomycetota > Actinomycetes > Micromonosporales > Micromonosporaceae > Micromonospora > Micromonospora sp. NPDC049580. The sequence continues at coordinate 3,312 of NZ_JBFAPG010000208.1, read as the reverse complement.
TTCCGGCACCGGGCGCCGCTGCCGGACCTGAGCCGCGCCAGCACCTGGGACGCCTTCAACACCACTCGACGCGCCGCCGCGTCGGATCGGACCGCCAGCACGCCCGACCAGGGCAGCCCGACAGATCCGACAGCCAGCACGCCGAACCAGGACAGTCCGACCGCCGCCACGCTCGACGGGGGCTGGTCGAGAGGCCGCGCCGCCAGCACGACGGGCCAGACCAACAGCACGACCGACCCGGCCAGCAGCACGACCGACCCGGCCAGCAGCATGACCGACCGGGCCAGCAACGCGACGGACCGGGCCGTCGGCAGGCGCGGCCGGGTCGGCGAGGCTACCGGTGCGCCCGCCTCGGCGGGACCGGTCGTGCCGCCGTCGGCCGGTCCGGGCATACCTGAGCAGGGCCGCGCGTCCGGCACCGCCGACAGTGGCGGGCCGGACAGCGATGCTCGGCGGGCCACACCGGCGTCCCCGGACGACCCGGAGCAGCCCTCCCGGCGGGGACGGCTCGGTGGCCTGTTCCGGCGCAACCGGGCCCGGGCCGACGAGGAGAAGCGGCCCGCGGCGGATGCGGCGGAGCCGCTGGCCACGCAGGACGAGGAGTTCGTCGACTGGGTCGCCGGGCTCGGCAAGCCGGTCGCGGACAACGAGCCGGAGCAGGAGAACGGTCGTCGCTCGCTGCGCTCCACCGGCCGTCACCACCGCGACTGACCCGCCTGACGTCCGTTCGGGACGCCGACCCCGTCTGATCGACTCGGGTTCCCTGAATCCGGGCTGTCCACCGCGCCGGGACACCCCGACTTCAGTGAACCCGAGTCGACCATGCCGGACCGGTCAGGCGAGCGGCAGATAGACCTTCCCGCCGCCGGAGACGAACTCCGCCGACTTGTCCTTCATGCCGCGGGCCGCGTACTCCTTGAGCTCTTGCGTGATCTTCATCGAGCAGAACTTCGGGCCGCACATCGAGCAGAAGTGCGCCGTCTTCGCCGGCTCGGCAGGCAGTGTCGCGTCGTGGTACGACCGCGCCGTCTCCGGGTCCAGCGAGAGGTTGAACTGGTCCTCCCAGCGGAACTCGAACCGCGCCTTGGACAGCGCGTCGTCCCACGCCTGCGCGCCCGGGTGCCCCTTGGCCAGGTCCGCCGCGTGGGCCGCGATCTTGTACGCGATCACGCCCGCCTTGACGTCGTCGCGGTCCGGCAGGCCGAGGTGCTCCTTCGGGGTCACGTAGCAGAGCATGGCGGTGCCGAACATGCCGATCATCGCGGCGCCGATGGCCGAGGTGATGTGGTCGTACGCGGGCGCGATGTCGGTGGTCAGCGGGCCGAGCGTGTAGAAGGGCGCCTCGTGGCACCACTCCTGCTGGAGATCCACGTTCTCCTTGATCTTGTGCATGGGCACGTGGCCGGGGCCCTCGATCATCACCTGCACGTCGTGCTCCCAGGCGACCGTCGTCAACTCGCCGAGGGTGCGCAGCTCGGCGAACTGCGCCTCGTCGTTGGCGTCGGCGATCGAGCCGGGCCGCAGCCCGTCGCCGAGGGAGAACGTCACGTCGTAGCGCGCGAGGATCGCGCACAGCTCGGCGAAGTTGGTGTAGAGGAAGTTCTCCTCGTGGTGGGCCAGGCACCACGCCGCCATGATCGAGCCGCCCCGGGAGACGATGCCGGTGACCCGGTCCACGGCCAGCGGCACGTACGGCAGCAGCACCCCGGCGTGCACAGTCATGTAGTCGACGCCCTGCTCGGCCTGCTCGATCACGGTTTCCCGGAAGACCTCCCAGCTCAGCTTGACCGGGTCGCCGCCGACCTTCTCCAGGGCCTGGTAGATCGGCACCGTGCCGATCGGCACCGGCGAGTTCCGCACGATCGCCTCACGGGTCTCGTGGATCCGCTTGCCGGTGGACAGGTCCATCACGGTGTCGGCGCCCCAGCGGGTGGCCCAGGTCAGCTTCTCCACCTCCTCGGCGACCGACGAGCTGACCGCCGACGTGCCGATGTTGGCGTTCACCTTGACCAGGAACGCCTTGCCGATGATCGCCGGCTCGCACTCCGGATGGTTGACGTTGAGCGGCAGCACCGCCCGGCCGGCGGCGATCTCGGCCCGCACGAGTTCCGGGTCGACGTTCTCCCGGATCGCCACGAACTCCATTTCCGGCGTCACCACGCCGGCCCGCGCGTACGCGAGCTGCGTCGGACGTCGTCCGTCCACACCGGCGAGCGGCGTACCGGCGCCTCGTACCGGCGCCACGTCACCCCGCTCGGCGATCCACGGGCCCCGCAACGCGGGCAACCCCACCGACGGGTCCGATCCCGGGCCGGACGTGTCGTAGAGCCGCACCGGCGGATGGTCGCCGGTCAGCGCCACCTCGGCGAACGGCACCCGCACATCCGGCCGTGACCCCTCGACGTACACCTTGCCTCGTGCCTGCATGACAACCTCCCTGGTGATCAGGCGGACCAGCCGAAGTGATCCAGCGGCCCGCGCCCCGCGCCCAGCTCCCAGCCCCGCGCGCCGGTCAGCGCGCGGAGCACGTACTCCTTGGCGGCCCCCACCGCCGCCGGCACCGGATCGCCCAGCGCGAGCCGCACGGCGATCGCCGCCGAGAACGAGCACCCGGTGCCGTGGGTGTGCCGGGTGTCCACCCGTGGCCCGCGCAGCAGGGTCGTGACGCCGCCCCCGTGCAGCACGTCGACCGCTTCGCCTCCACCCAGGTCACCGCCGGTGACCACCACGTGCTCCGGGCCGCCGGCGGCGAGGGCCTCCGCGGCGACGACCATCCCGGCCAGGTCGTCCACCGCGCGTCCGGTGATGGCCGCGGCCTCCGCGCAGTTCGGCGTCGCCACCCGGGCGTACGGAAGCAGCCGCTCCACCGCACCCACCACGCCGAGCCGGTGGCCGCTCGTGGCGACCAGCACCGGATCGACGACGAGTTGGGGCAGCCGGCCGTCCTGGGCAGCCTGGGCCACCGCGTCGGCGACGGCGGGTGTGCCGAGCATTCCCGTCTTGACCGCGCCGACGGTGAAGTCGGCGAGGACGCTGTCCAGCTGCTCGGTGACCGTGCGCGGCGGCAGCGGCAGGACGGCGTCGACACCGCGGGTGTTCTGCGCGGTGACCGCCGTGAGGACGCTGGTGCCGTACGCCCCGAGCGCCGCGAAGACCTTGAGGTCGGCCTGGATGCCGGCGCCGCCGCCGGAGTCGGAGCCGGCGATGGTTAGCACTGTGCTCGGGGTCATGTTGCCTCTTTGGTTGCGGTATGGGGCTGCGGCCGACCGTGCCCACTCCGGGCGGTCAGGCTTGATCCCTGCGTGGGCACGG
>NZ_JBFAPG010000207.1:0-10241 GCF_040675595.1 Micromonospora sp. NPDC049580 | reverse complement strand
GCCCGGGGCCACCGCCAGGGGCGGGTGACGCCGGGAGCGGACGCGCCCGTCAGCCGACGGCGGCCAGGTCGGTGAGCCGGGCGAGCGAGTCCTCCAGGTCGGCGCCGACCCGGCGCAGGCCCAGGCGCAGCAGGGCCGCCTTGACCGGGCCGGCCGGCCAGCGGACGACGATGAGTCGCACGATCGTCCCGCCCTCCTCCTCCTCGTCCTCGGTGAGCTGGACGTAGATCTCGGTGCGCGCCTCCGCACGAGCACCGGCACCCTTGGCCCGTTCCCGCCAGCCGATCAGCGTCGGCTCCTGATAGGCGATCACCTCGGCCTCATGCGCCGAACCGCGCCCCGCCTGGACCAGCTGCCGCCGCCCGAAGCCCTCTCCAGAGAGCACTTCGGCCGCGCGGACCCCCGCCAGCCAGGCCGGTAACTGCTCGGCCCGCTGTACGACGTCCCAGACCACTTCCACCGGCGCCGCCACGTGCGCACTGCGTTCCACGAGGATCATTTCCGTCTTTCCTCCAGTGAGGACATCCCACGATATCGGCACTCTATGCGCTAAATCGGACTTACGTGGACGGGTTAGGAAAAAGACACGCCGATCAACCATTGCGGATTGCGCCAACCCGGCCTATGGCGCATTCATCGACAGCGCCCTAGAGTCCCGAACACGTTTCACGTTGACCGGGAGGGCGCATGCCGACCGCACCGATGCCCAAGTTCCCCGCCGGCTTCCGCTGGGGCGTCTCCACGTCCGCCCACCAGATCGAGGGCGCCACCACGGCCGGCGGACGCGGAGCGTCCATCTGGGACACCTTCGCGCGCTCCCCCGGCCGGATCAGCGACGGCAGCAGCGGCGAGATCGCCTGCGACCACTACCACCGGTACGCCGAGGACGTGGCGCTGCTGGCCGGTCTGGGCGTCTCCGCGTACCGGTTCTCGATCGCCTGGCCCCGGGTGCAGCCCAGCGGCAGCGGCGCGGCCAATGCCGCCGGCCTGGACTTCTACGACCGCCTGGTCGACGAGTTGCTGGCCGCCGGCGTCGACCCGGTGGCCACCCTGTACCACTGGGACCTGCCCCAACCCCTGCAGGGCGCCGGTGGCTGGCTCAACCGCGACACCGCCGCCCGCTTCGCCGACTACGCCGAGCGGACCGCCGCCCGTCTCGGCGACCGCGTCCGGCTCTGGATCACCCTCAACGAGCCGTTCATCCACATGAGCCTCGGCTACGGCATGGGCGTGCACGCCCCCGGCGAGATGCTGCTCTTCGACGCCTTCCCCGTCGCCCACCACCAACTGCTCGGGCACGGGCTCGCGGTCGCCGCGCTGCGCGCCAGCAGCGCCAGCCCGGTGGCGATCGCCAACAACTACTCCCCGGTGCGGGTGCTCGGCGACCGCGACGCCGACCGGGCCGCCGGGGCCGCGTACGAGGCGCTGCACAACCGGCTCTTCACCGACCCGCTGCTCGGCCGCGGCTACCCGGAGCTGCCCGGCTTCGACCCGGGCGTCGTCCGCCCCGGCGACCTGGACATCATCGCCGCGCCCATCGACGTGCTGGGGGTCAACTACTACAACCCCACCGGCGTACGGGCCGCCGAGGAGGGCTCGCCGCTGCCGTTCGACCTGGTGCCGCTGGACGGCTACCCGCGTACCGCCTTCGACTGGCCGGTCGCCCCCGACGGGCTGCGCGAGCTGCTCGGCTGGCTGCGTGACACGTACGGCGACGCGCTGCCACCCATCGAGATCACCGAGAGCGGCTGCGCGTACGACGACGCACCCGACGCGGACGGGCAGGTGGCGGACCCGGAGCGCATCGCGTACCTCGACGGGCACCTGCGGGCGGTCCGGGCCGCCATCGACGACGGGGTGGACGTACGCGGGTACTTCGTCTGGTCGCTGCTGGACAACTGGGAGTGGGCCGAGGGGTTCACCAAGCGCTTCGGGCTGGTGCACGTCGACTACGCCGACCAGAGGCGTACACCAAAGTCGTCGTACGCCTGGTTGCGGGACGTGATCGCGGCCTCCCGGGACGGTTCGGCGCGGTGACCACCCTCGACCCCGCGCCGGCGGCGCTGCCGGCGGCGCTCGCCGAACCGACCGTGCCGGTGCGACGCGGCTGGATCGGTCTGGTCTTCGCGGCCAACCTCGGCGTGTGGATGGCGTTCTTCACCCCGATCCAGGTGCTGCTGCCGCAGCAGATCGAGCGGATCGCGCCCGCCGACAAGGAGACCATGCTGGCCGTGGTCACCGGCCTGGGCGCGTTGGCCGCGGTGCTGGCCAACCCCCTGGCGGGCGCGCTGTCCGACCGGACCTGCCTGCGGATCCTCGGCCGGGAGTTCGGTCGTCGGCACGTCTGGACCGCCGGCGGCGCGGTGCTCGGCGCGGCGGCGCTGGTGCTGCTGGCCCAGCAGCGGACCATCCTCGGGGTCGCCGTCGGTTGGGTCGCCGCCCAGGTCTGCTTCAACGCGATGCTGGCCAGCCTCACGGCCGCCATCCCGGACCGGGTTCCGGTGGCGCAGCGCGGCGCGGTCTCCGGCTGGGTGGGTATCCCGCAGGCGCTCGGGTTGGTGCTCGGCGCGGTGCTGGTCACCGCAGTCGTCACCGGCAACGCCGCCGGCTACCTGGCCATCGCGGTGGCCATCCTGGTGCTGTCGCTGCCGTTCGCGCTGCTCACTCCCGACGACCGGCTGCCCCGCGCGCACCGCCCGGCGCTGCGGGCCCGGGCGCTGTTCGCCTCGATGTGGATCAGCCCGCGCCGGCACCCGGACTTCGCCTGGGCGTGGATCACCCGGTTCCTGGTCCAGCTCGGCAACGCGCTGGGCACCCTCTACCTGCTGTACTTCCTCACCGACGGGGTGCGTTACCCCGACCCCGAGGGCGGTCTGTTGGTGCTGATCCTGCTCTACACGCTCGGCATGATGCTGACCGCGGTGGTCGCCGGCCGGCTGTCGGACCGCTCCGGGCGGCGCAAGGTCTACGTGATCGTCTCCGGCCTGATCATGGCGGTCGCGGCGCTGCTGCTCGCCATCGCGCCGGTCTGGCCGATGGCGATCGTCGCCGCCCTGCTGCTCGGCGCCGGCTACGGCGTCTACCTCTCGGTGGACGCCGCCCTGATCACCCAGGTGCTGCCCCGGGCCACCGACCGCGCCAAGGACCTGGGCGTGATCAACATTGCCAACTCCGCGCCGCAGGTGCTCGGCCCGGCGCTCTCCGCCCCGCTCGTCGTCCACCTGGGCGGGTACCCGACGCTCTACGCGGTCACCGCCGCGGTCACCCTGGTGGGCAGCGCCCTGGTCGTCAAGATCCGCTCAGTCCCCTGAGTCGGGGGGCCGTGGCCAAAAGCGGTCGCCGGCCGCCGTAGGCTGGAGGACGTGACGGTACGTGTGCGCTTCGCCCCCTCCCCGACCGGTATGTTCCACGTCGGCGGCGCCCGCTCGGCGCTGCAGAACTGGATCTACGCCAAGCAGCAGGGCGGGGTGTTCGTGCTGCGCATCGAGGACACCGACGCGGCCCGCAACAAGCCCGAGTGGACCGAGGGCATCCTCTCCGCGCTGGACTGGATCGGCATCTCCCGGGGCAGCTACGAGGGGCCCTACTTCCAGTCGGCGAACGCCGGCGAGCACCGGGCCGCCGCCACCCGGCTCTACGAGTCGGGTCGGGCCTACTACTGCGACTGCACCCGCGAGGACGTGCAGGCCCGTACCGGCTCGCAGTACCAGGGCTACGACGGCTACCACCGCGACCTCGGCCTCGGCCCGGGGCCTGGGCACGCGCTGCGCTTCCGTACGCCGGACGAGGGCACCACCGTGGTCGTCGACCTGATCCGGGGTGAGCCCACCTTCGAGAACAAGCTCATCGAGGACTTCGTCATCGCCCGCGGCGACGGCTCGCCGGTCTTCCTGCTCGCCAACGTCGTCGACGACATGACCATGGGGATCACCCACGTGATCCGGGCCGAGGAGCACCTACCCAACACCCCCAAGCAGCAGCTGCTCTGGGACGCCCTCGGAGTCAAGCCGCCGGTCTGGGCGCACGTGCCGGTGGTGGTCAACGAGAAGCGGCAGAAGCTCTCCAAGCGCCGCGACAAGGTCGCCCTGGAGGCGTACCGCGACGAGGGCTACCTCGCCGCCGCGATGCGCAACTACCTGATGCTGCTCGGCTGGGCGCCGTCGGGCGACCGGGAGATCGTGCCCTGGTCGGTCATCGAGGACGAGTTCCGGCTGGAGGAGGTCAACCCCTCCCCCGCGTTCTTCGACGAGAAGAAGCTGCGCGCCTTCAACGGCGAGTACATTCGCGCGCTGCCGGTGCCCGAGTTCATCGACGCCTGCCAGCCGTGGCTGACCGGCACCGGGACCATCGCGCCGCCGCCGTGGCAGCCGGAGGAGTTCGACGCCGACGCCTTCGCCGCCGTCGCACCGCTGGCACAGACCCGGATCGCCGTGCTCAGCGAGATCGTGCCGAACGTCGACTTCCTCTTCCTGGCCTCGCCGCTGATCGACGAGGCGGCCTGGACCAAGACCATGAAGGACGGCTCGGGTGACCTGCTGGACGCCGCCGTCGCGGCCTTCGAGGCGCTGGAGTCCTGGGACGCCGAGTCGCTGAAGTCGACGCTGGAGGCGGTCGGCGCCGAGCGCGGCCTCAAGCTCGGCAAGACGCAGGCGCCCGTCCGGGTCGCGGTCACCGGCCGCACCGTCGGCCTGCCGCTGTTCGAGTCGCTGGAGGTGCTCGGTCGCGAGCGCACCCTGACCCGGATGCGCGCCGCCCGGCTCCGCCTGCCCTGACAGTCCGACCGGCAGCGGGCCGGCGTCGTACCTACGCGTCGCCCCCTTTGCTCTGCTTCAACCCACGCAACACCCGGTGTCCGAATATCGGACGCGAAGTGTTGCCTCCGCTGAAGCAGAGCAAAGGGGGACGCGGACACCCCGTTCACCAGGCCTGCGGCGATCGTGTGATCAGTGCGCCCGGTTCCTGCGACGGAACACCAGGCCGGCGGCGAGAGCAGCGAGCAACACCAGGCCGCCGAGCGCCCAGAGCCACCAGCGGCCACCAGAGTCGGACCGCTCCGAGGCCGCTGGCACAGCGGACGCCGTTGAGCTGCCCGCCGGCGCCGATGGCGGCCCGCCCGAGGACGGGTTGACTCCCGAGGGCCCGGCCGAGGGCGAGCCGGTCGGCGCTGCCGCCGGGCCGGTGCCGGCGGCCGAGGGGCTGGCGGACGGGTCGGCGGCCGTGCCGGTGGTGAGGGTGAACCGCACCTCGCCCTTGATCGGGTGGCCGTCGCTGGACGCGAGCTGGTACCCGACGATGTAGAGCCCCGCCGCGCCGGGCTTGAACGGCACGCGTACCCGACTGCCGTCGAAGGTCGGCTGCCCGCCGGCGACCACATTGTCCGGTCCGGTTATTGTGATCTTCGTCGTAGCGGGGGCCGGCTTGGCCAGGAACCGAAGCTCGACCCGGGCGGGCGCGGTGGCCACCCGGGCGCCGTCGCGCGGATCGCTGCCGGTCAGCGAGTTGTGCGCGGCGGCCGGTGTCGCCGGGGCCAGCAACGACACACCGAACGCCACGCCGAACACCACTGGCACGACCCGCGCCATTCGTGTAACCCTGCCCCCCATGAAACCCTCCGTAAGGGTACGATCCGCCCGCTGATCAAAACAGCTCCTCATTAGTCGAGCAGAGATCGCAGATAGTTCCAATTACTGTTCCACAAGCTGCAATTCATCGACGTTCTGCGGAGTCTGTGAGAGTGGGCCCGACCGCTCGGTCGGTGTTGTCACCGGCCGACCGACCCGGACGTCATGACGAAGCCATCCATCGAACGGGGCGAGGAGGCGGGATGGTCCGACAGATGAGGCGCTGGGTCGCCGTGCTGGCGGGCACGCTGGCGGCGGCACTGCTGGCGCTCGGCACCGCCGGCCCGGCCAGCGCGGCGCCCAAGCCGGCACCCGCCGGTGTGGACATCACCGGCGAAGGGCTCACCGAGCCGCTGCGGCTCCGGTCGGACACCCAGCCCACGCACGTGGTGGCGGTCATCGACCAGGTCAACTTCTTCGGTCGTACCGGCATGCCGACCGGGCCGAAGGCAGCCAACCTCGGTCCGAAGTACACGGTCGTGGTGCTCGCCGGTGAGACGCCGAAGCAGACGTTCGACCTCTACCCCAAGGCGGCCGGCGGCCCGCGCGTCTACCGACCGGCCAAGCAGCCGGACGGCCGCAAGACCAGCGCCGGCTGGTTCCTCGGCCGGCTCAGCATGTCCGAGACGCTGCGCACCGCCGGGGTGCCGCTGGAGCGGCAGTTCGACACGGTCAGCGGCGGCGTGGGCGGCGGCGAGCGGGTCCTCCCGGAGGACACGATGGACCCGGCGCGGGACATCGACGAAGCGCTCGGCGAGTTGCAGCGACTGCTGCTGCTCAACGTCGCGGTCATGCTGACCATCACGGTCGGTCTCGCCGGAATCGCCCTGCTGATCCGCCGCCGGACCCGCTGACCTCGGGCGGCGGGTCAGACCAGCCGTCGCGCGGTCAGCACCAGCGGCGCGGCGGGCGCTCCCGTCGGGTGGCCCGCTGACGCGGCCGGACCGGGCCGTGCCGGTGCGCCCCCGCCCACCCGGGCAGTTCGCTGCGGCAGCCGGTGACGTCGTCCGGCTCGGCCGGCACCGGCTCGGTGGCCCGTTGGCGTGGCACGGCCACGTCGTCGTCGGCCCGCTCGGACGGACGGCCGCCGGTCGACTCCGCCGGGTGCGCCGACGCCCCGCCGACCGGCCGGCGCGGCTTGCCGGCCGCCTGCGGGTCGTGGTGCCCCAGCCGGCAGGGCTCGCCCTGGGCGCAGCCGTGCTCGGCCTCCCCGTGCGCCATCCCCGGTCTCCTCACGCTCGCACTCACGCGCGGGGGCGCTCCCCCCGACGTGCCCTGTCACCGTACTGGCCGGGACCGACGGCCTGTGCACGGCGTACCCCGGGGTCAGCGCTTCGGGCGGCGAGGGAACATGGTCTCCCAGACCGGGAAGGCGACCAGCCAGATCAGGATCACGACGGTGAGGCTGCGGATCCAGTTGCCCAGTTCACGGGTTCGTTCCGCGTCGTTGACCCAGAGGATCGCCGCACCGAGCAGGGCGCACGCGACAGCCCAGCCGAGGAGCGCCTTGGCCCGCACCCGCCACGAGTGGCGGGAGTGGGCCAAGGCGTAGCGGGGAGGCCGCACCGGCGGCGGACCACCGGCGAACCGGTGGGCGAAGCGCTGGTCCGCCCAGCGCACCATCGAGTGCCCGAAGGCCACCGAGAAGCCGAGGTAGGCGGCGGCGAGACCGTGACTGACGCCTGCGGTCGCGCCGCGGCGCAGGTCGATCACCGACGCGGCGAGCAGTGCCAGATCGACCAGCGGTACGCAGACCAGCAGCGCCGCGCCGAGTCGTGGCCGGCGCAGCGGATAGCGGGCCACCAGCCCGGCGCCGAGCAGGACCCAGAACGCGATCTCACAACCGATGATCACCGCGACCACCATGGCGACCTCCCCCCGTCGTCGGCACCCAGCGTCGCCGATCGGCGGGGCCCGGGCCTCGACGCCGGAGACGAGATCGGGGTCCTCCCTTCGACGGACCAACCGTCCGGGACGCGCTCGACGTACCCCTTTCGACGCATGTCGGAGCCGGCGGGCTCCTTCCCTGGTCGGAGTCGGAGGGTCGACGGTTGTGGTGGGATCGGGGCATGCGACCGCCACCGTGGCTCGGCTCCGGCACGGCCGGCCGGGATCTCACGCTGGCCGGCGCGTCGCTGATCGGTGGCCTGGTGCTGTACGGCCTGGGCATGCAGCCGCAGATCGTCCCGCACCCGGACGTGCCGCCCGAGCTGTTCCTGGCGCCGCTGCTGGCGGTGTGCGTGGCCGTCGGTCTGCGTCGGGTCGCGCCACGCGCCAGCCTGGCAGTGGGGACCGGGGCGCTCGTGGTGGACACGGCGCTGGGCAATTCGCTGGGCACCGTCGTGATCTACACGCAGGTGCTCTACGACGCCTGCGTGTACGGCCCGCCCCGGCTGTGGCGGTGGCTGCTCGGGATCACCGCGACGTTGAGCGCGATCGCGGTGGTGGCCGGCGTGCTCGGCTTCGGGCAGTGGCGCGGGGCCGCCGTCGGGGTGCCGGTGGTGCTCGCCGGGCTGCTGCCGGTGCTGACCGGGATCAGCGTGCGGCAGTACCGGGACCAGGCCGCCGCCGAGCGGGCCCGGGCCGAGCAGACCGCCCGGCTGGTCGAGCTGGACCGCCGGCAGGCGGTCAGCGCCGAACGGGCGCGGATGGCCCGGGAACTGCACGACGTGGTCGCCAACCACCTGAGCGCGGTGGCCATCCACGCCACCGCCGTGCTGTCCGTACCGGGGCTGGAGCGGGGCCAGGTGGAGTCGGCGTTGCGGGTGATCCGGGAGAGCAGCGTGCAGGGCCTGGCCGAGATGCGGCAGATGATCGAGCTGCTGCGCGAGCCGGACGCGGGTGAGCGGGGCACGGCGGGCGTGGTCGGCGCGGTGCCGGAGGCGGTCACTGCGCGGCTCGCCGAGGCGGACGGGTTGGTCGAGCGGATCCGGGCGGCCGGCCTCGCGGTACGGGTGCAGACCGACGGCACCCCGGGTCCGCTGCCGGTGGGGGTCGACCTCGCCGCGTACCGGATCGTGCAGGAGTCGCTGACCAACGCGCTCAAGCACGGCACGGGCGAGGCGGAGCTGACCATCGCGTACCGGCCGGCGGAGGTGGTGCTGACGGTGGAGAATCCGGTGCGCCCGGACGGGTCGGGGCTGCCGGGCGCCGGGGCCGGGCTGATCGGGATGCGGGAGCGGGCCGCGCTGCTGGCCGGCCGGTTCACCGCCGGGCCGCACGACGGCCGATGGCAGGTCCGGGCCGCCCTGCCCACCGGGGAGGGCGGGTGACCGCGCCGCGCTCGGGCGACGCCGGCGCCGCGCCGGTACGGGTGGTGCTCGCGGACGACCAGCCGGCGGTACGGGCGGGTCTGGCCCTGATCCTGGGCGGCTCGCCGGGCATCGAGGTGGTCGGCGAGGCGGCCGACGGCGACGAGGCGGTCCGGCTGTGCCGGCAGGTGCGCCCCGACGTGGCGGTGCTGGACGTGCGGATGCCACGCCTCGACGGGATCGCCGCGACCAGGGCGATCGTCGCCGACCGGCTCGCCGACGTGCTGGTGCTGACGACCTTCGACCTGGACGAGTACGTCTTCGGCGCGCTGCGCGCCGGGGCGTCCGGGTTCCTGCTCAAGGACACCGACGCGGCGGGACTGGTCGCGGCGGTGCACACCGTGGCGCGCGGTGAGGGGTTCATCGCCCCCACGGTGACCCGTCGTCTGATCGCCGCCTTCGCGGCCACCCCGCCCGGCGCGTCGGCGGCCGCCCGGGCCGCGCTGGACACCCTGACCCCGCGCGAACGCGACGTGCTGGCCTGCCTCGGCCTGGGCCTGTCCAACCAGCAGATCGCCGACCGGCTGGCGCTGGCGGAGAGCACCACCAAGACACACGTGAGCCGGATTCTGGCGAAGCTGGACCTGCGCAGCCGGGTGCAGGCCGCGATCCTGGCCCAGGAGCTGGGCCTGCTCGCGCCACCGTGACCCTGCGCCGGGACCGGCCGACCCGGGCCCGCTGACCGGTGCCGGCGTGGATGGCCTGCTCACGACGTGTCAGGCTAGGGCGGTGAGTACGCCCGACGGTGGGGAGTTGGCGGCCACGCTGCGCCGGATCGAGCGATCGGCGGGAGCGCTGGCCACCGCCAGCGTGGCCCGGATGGACGAGACGCTGCCGTGGTTCCGCGCCCTGCCGGCCGACCAGCGCTCCTGGGTGATGCTGGTGGCCCAGGCGGGCGCCCGGTCGCTGGTGCAGTGGCTGCGCGACGGCGGCGGCACGGCGGACAGCACCCAGGAGGTCTCCGACGAGGTGTTCGCCGCGGCACCCCAGGCGCTGGCCCGGTCGATCACCCTCCAGCAGACGGTGGCACTGATCAAGGTGACCATCGACGTCGTCGAGGAGCAGGTGTCGCAGCTGGCCGCCGAGGGTGAGGAGCAGCTGCTGCGCGAGGCGGTGCTGCGCTTCTCCCGGGAGATCGCGTTCGCCGCCGCCCGGGTGTACGCGCGGGCCGCCGAGTCGCGCGGCGCGTGGGACGCCCGGTTGCAGGCCCTGCTGGTCGACGCGCTGCTGCGCGGTGACTCGCCGGACGTCCTGGCGAGCCGGGCCGCCGCGCTGGGCTGGGCGGACGCGCCGCCGGTCGCGGTGGCGG
>NZ_JBFAPG010000206.1:0-10271 GCF_040675595.1 Micromonospora sp. NPDC049580 | reverse complement strand
CCCCACCCTCGGTGGGGTGCCGGCGACCGGGCCTACTGGTAGGTGATGTCGGACGGCGTGTAGAAGCAGTTGACGCCGTCGGCGCCCTCGCCGATCTTGGTCGGCTCGCTGCCCTTGGGTACGCCCTTGTACTTGACGCAGATCGAGGTCTCCCGGTCCGTGTCGCCGACGATGGTGATCCGGCTGAACCGGGCGGTGTCGCCCCAGTTGGTGTTGATGCCGGCGATCGCGTCGGTGTCCCGGACGACCACGTTGTCGATCACGACGTGCCGCTGGTACGACGTGGAGCAGTTGCCGCAGGCCCGGTAGAGCTTCCCGGCGTTCTCCACCCGGAAGTTCTTGATGTAGACGGTGCCAGGGCCGTTGTGCTGGAAGACCTTGTCGCTGGCGGACCGGGCGCCACCGCCGTCGACGGTGTACGTGCTGCCGCCGCGGAAGGTCGCGGCGTCCTCGCCCACGTCCTCCCACCAGACGTTGACGAGGGTGCAGTCGCCCTCGCAGTGCACGCCGTCGCCGGCCGGCGCACCGATGATCACGTTACGCAGGGTGGCGCCTGCGGCCAGCTCGAACATCGGGTCCTGGCTCTCGCTCTGCCCGCCGTCGCCGATGCCGTAGTAGCGCTTGAGCCCGCCGTCGAAGGTGCCGGTGACTCCGATCGTCGCGTCCACCTTCTGGCTGCTGGTGGGCGTCGGCCAACCCGCGGGCGGTGAGGTGGTCGGGCCCGACGTGGTGGGCGGCGGCGTGCTCGGCGGTGCGGTGGTCGCCGGTGGCGTGGTCGGGGTGCCGCCGCCGGACGAGTCGACCACCACGTCGTCGAAGCCGCCGCTGGCGTACGCGGTGACCAGGCCGATCCGGCCCGCGCTGGCCAGGCTGTTGCTGCCGGAGGCGATCTGGGTGCCGTTGACGAAGCCGCGGATGGTGCTGCCGCTCGCCTCGATGCGCAGGGTGTACCAGGTGCCGGCGGCGACGCCGAGCGACGCGGAGCCGATCGCGGTGATGCTGCTGCCGTTGACGGCCTGCAACTCGGCCCGGCCGGAGCCGAGCAGGGCCAGTCGGTACATCTTGGTGCTGCTGGTGGACCGGGCGGCCAGGCCGACCAGGGCGCTGGACGAGCCGAAGCTCGCCGGCCGGACGCGGGCCTGTACGGAGTAGTCGGTCCAGCTGGTCTGACCGGCGAACTGCCGGGCCAGCTCGCTGCCGGCGTTCGACTGGTTGAGCACGCCCGAGCCGTCGACCGCCCAGGTGCCGCCGGATTTGGACCAGCCGGAGGCGTCGCCGTCGTTGAAGGTGTCGGTGAAGATGGTGGCCGCGAAGGCCGAGGTCATGCCGACGGTGAGCGCCGCCGCCGTCACGCCGGCGCCCACCGCCAGCACCAGTGGTCGTCGGCCGGGGTGTCGTCTCTTGTGCACGGTTGTCCTCCTTGACGCGTGTGGTGGCGATCCCTGGATCTGGCCGCGCGGGGACGTGCCGGCACGGCGCGCTGCCTCGAAAGCGGGGATGGGTGTGCCTTGTCGGATGCCCGGCTCCGACAGCGGGGTGAAGCGGGATGAAAGCCGTGGGAAAGGGCTTTCCCGTCTCTTCGAGGCTAGGACTGCGCACGCATCAGCGTCAATGGCTGGCGCTTGCAGGTCTGTTGCAGGATTCCGGCGGGCCGATCAGAAGCTGTTCGGCTCGGTCAGCCGCCAGGCCGCGTTGATGAGCCCGATGTGGGACAGCGCCTGCGGCGTGTTGCCGAGCTGCGCACCTGTGGTCAGGTCGATCTGCTCGCTGAACAGACCCACGTCGTTGGCGTGACCCACCACGCGCTCGAACAGCTCCTCGGCCCGACGCGTCTCACCCGCCATCACCAGGCACTCCACCAGCCAGAACGAGCACAGCAGGAACCCGGCCGGGTCGGTCGTCCACCGCCGGAGCAGCCCGTCGTCGGTGCCCAGCTCCCGCTCCACAATCGTGATGGTCGACCGCATCCGGGGATCGGTCGCCGGCAGGAAGTACGCCATCGGCAGAGTGAGCACCGAGGCGTCCAGCTCCGGCGACCCGAACGCACCGGTGAACGCCCCGATCCGGTCGTTCCAGCCCTCGCGCAGCACCGCCGCGCGGATCTCGTCCCGGACGCCGGCCCAGCGCCGTGGGTCGGCCCGTTCACCGAGCCGGTCGGCGAGCCCCACTGCCCGATCCATGGCCAGCCAGCAGGAGACCTTTGAGGAGAGGTAGTGCCGCTCCTCGTCCCGGGTCTCCCACATCCCCCGGTCCGGCAGGTGCCACGTCGCGGCCACCTGCTCGGTCAGCCCGAGCACCATCTCCCGCAGCTCCTCCTCGAAGGGGGCGCCGAGGTAGTCGCGCAGCCTCCACACCGCCGACAGCACCTCACCCGGTACGTCGAGCTGCCGCTGCCGCCAGGCGTCGTTGCCGACCCGCACCGGGCGGCTGTCGCGGTATCCGCGCAGGTGATCGCAGTGGTGCTCGGAGAGGTCACGTTCGCCCTCCAACCCGAAGAGGACCGGAACCGGTTCGTCGCCGAACCGGCCGATCGACCGGGCCGCCCAGGCGAACAACCGCGACGCCTCGTCCGGGCAGGCCGCCACCCAGAGCGCGCGCATGGTCAGTGAGAAGTCCCGCAACCAGGAGTAGCGGTAGTCGTAGTTGCGGTCGCCGCCGATCTGCTCCGGCAACGAGCTGGTCAGCGCCGCGGCCACCGCGCCGCTGCGGGCGTACGTCAGACCGGTCAGCACTGTCGCGCTGTGCCGGACCAGCTCGGGGTACCGGCCGTCGTACCGGTGCGTCTCCCGGTACGCCTCCCACGCCCGCGTCGTCTCGGCGAGGGCGACCAGCGGGTCCATCCGGGGCGGCGGGGCTCCGTACGCCTCTCCGAAGGCCACGTCCATCCCGATCACCTGACCGGCGGAGACCTCGAACTCCTCGGTGACCCGGTCCCGGCCCGCCCGCAGCGGCAGGTCGCCGGCGCGCAGCACCAGCACCACCGGGCCGGCGTCGGCCCGCACCCCGCCGCCCGGCTGCTCGTGCAGGTACGGGGTGAGCAGCCCATACTCCGGACGGGGCGCGAAGTCCAGCTCCATCCGGACCCGCCCGGACAGGCCCTCGACCACCCGGATGAGCACGGCTGGCGAGTTCATCCCCACATCGTGGGCGCGCGCGCCGGTCTCGGCGGCGAGCGCGTCGGTGACCGCCACGCTGCCCTGCGGCGTGTGGTGCACCCTGCGCAACACAAGCGTGTCCGGCCGGTACGAGCGCTCCACCCGAAAGCCGGGGCCACCGGCGCCGACCGGCGCCAACCGGAAGTGCCCGGCGCGCGGGTCGAGCAGCCGCCCGAAGACCGAGGCGCCGTCGAACCGGTGCGGGCACCACCAGTCGATCGAGCCGTCGATCCCCACCAGCGCGCCGGAACGGGAGTCCGAGAGGAACCCGTAGTCGGAGATCGCCGGCTGCGTCACCCGCCGCGCGTACCCGGATCGGCCCGGTTCAGGCCGCCGCCGTCACGACGTCGGCGGCTCGTCCTCGCCGGCTGCCTCGGCCTTGTCGGCCTCCTCCTTGGTGTGGTGCACGGCCTGGTCGGCGTGCTCCGGAGGGCCGTAGACGGTGTAGAGCACCAGCGGGTTCGGGCCGGTGTTGACGAAGTTGTGCTTCGTCCCGGACGGCACGACGACCAGGTCGCCCGCGACGACCTCCCGCTTCGCACCGGCGACCCGGGCCTCGCCCGTCCCGCTGACGAAGGTCAGGATCTGGTCGATCCCCTCGTGCACCTCCTCGCCGATCTCCCCGCCCGGCGGAATGGTCATGATCACCAGCTGGGTGTGCTCGCCGGTCCACAGCACCCGCCGGAAGTCCGGGCTCTTCTCGGCGACGGTCGCGATCGTGAAATGCTCCATAGCCCGCTCATACCCCGTTCGGTCGCGCGTCACGCCGGGACTGGCAGATGGTGGAATTCCCCACGGTCGGCAGGTTTGGATCCGCCCCGACCGGGGATCGACAACGCTGACCGGCGCGAGCGGCCGGTCGAGCCAGGTCCCCGCTGGCGTACCGCCGAACGGCTGCGGTGGTGGGAGACGGCCAGAGCGCGGCGACGTTCCGACCACGGTCGAGGCGGCGCCGCGCGCTCGTCTGCGCACCCTCAGGCGTCGCGGTGCAGCCAGGCGAGCAGGTCGGGCGGGGCCAGGGCCCTCGCCCGTTCCTCGTAGCGGGCCAGACCGGCCGCGTCCAGCAGGCTGCGCCCCTGCCCCGAGCCACCCTGGCGGAAGAACGCCCGGCGGTCCCGCAGCACCCCCAGCATGTCCGGGGCGAGCTGGTCGGCGCATTCCCGCATCCGGCCGAACGTGGCCGCCTCGACCAGCGCCGGCCAGCGCTCGGCGGACACCGGGACCCCCCACAGGTCGGCCAGCCGGCGCATCTGGGCACCCAGGTCGGCCTGGAGGTCGTCGTAGTGCACCAGCTCGACGTTCGGCTCGTGTCGGCGGGCCCAGGCGTCGCTCAGGTGCCAGAGAACCCCGGGCAGCGAGTCCAGCTCGGCGCGCGGGTCCACCTCGTGGTCGACCCAGCTCGGCAACCACTGCCGCACCGACGGACGGGCCTGGGGCGGTCCCGCCGGCACGGGCTGGCCGGTCAGCTCGGCCATCCGGACCCGGTTCAGGTTGGCGGACTGGTGATAGAGGGACACCGCCATGTCCAGCGGATGCCGCGCCACCACCACGTAGTGCGCCCGAGGGTCGAGCGGCACCCCGTCCAGCGGGGTGTGCGTCTTGATGAACCGGCGGTGCGGTTGGGAGGCCAGCCGCTGGTACACCGCGTCGCGCGGCTCGCCCAGCCAGTCCAGCCAGGGCGACAGCTCGGGCAGCGGCGCCGGCAGCTCCGCGGTGCCGAGCACCAGCAGCGCGCAGATCATCTGCATCCAGGTGGTGCCGCTCTTGGACCGGGTGCTGATCACGATGTCGCCGTCGCGGAACGGGAACCCGACCCAGCGGGCGCTGTCCTCGTCCACGGAGCGGTAACGGTGGGGTGACGCGGACATCGGGCGAGCTTAGTCGCCGAAGCGACAGCCAGGCAGCAGATTTTCGGCCCGGATCGTGTGGACGCATGCGAATGCCTGACTAGATTGAAGTATGGTGCCCGCCCACGGGGGCCGGGCGGCGGAACCGGTCTACCGCCCCATCCTCGCCAGCCGCCGACGCGGCGAGCTGGAAGCGTTGAACCACCTCGACCCCGCGGTCGCCCCGCTGCTCGCCCCGATCCTGGAGGTCAGCGCCGTCGACCGCTCCACCAGGGACGCGCTGCGCCGCCTGCCGTCCGGCCTGCTGCCGGCCGTCGACGTCACCGCCCTGCCCGACTCGGCCGACACGGAGCTGGCCCGGTGGGGCGTACCGCTGATGCCGGTCATCGGCCTCGCGGAGAGTGACCGCCGGCTGGTCGCGCACGGCACGGCGGCCCGGGCGTACGCGCGGCGGGCGCTGGTCCGGCTGCGCGCCGCGCAGGACCGGGCGGGCCCGGACGCGGACACGACCGCCGTCGAGCGGATCTGGCGGCTCACCGGCCTCGCGCCGGAGGAGTGCGACCTGCTGGTGGACGCGGGCGACGTCTGCTGCCCGGCGGACGTGCGGGTGGCCGAGCCGCGGGTACGCCGGCTGCTGGACTGGGCCCGCCGCCACGCCTGGCGCTCGGCGACGGTGGCAGCCGGCGGTATGCCGCCGACGCTGTCCCGGCTGCCCACCGACGAGCCGGTCCGGCTGGAGCGCTGGGACTGGCAGCTCTGGCAGCGGCTGGCCGACGTCGGGGTGGACTACGGCGACTACGGCGTCGGTCCGGCGCGCTCCGACCCCGGCGACCCCGGCGACCGGACGCCCACCGTGCGGTACACCGCCGACGACGGCTGGTGGGTCTACCGCTGGTCGCGCCGTGGCGGCCGGGGCGACGACCGCTTCGCCGACCTGTGCCGCACGCTGGTGGCGGCGCCGCACTGGTCGAGCGCCGGGGCGGCGTTCTCCTGGGGCGACCACGAGTTGCTGCGCCGCGCCCGTCGGGGCGCCGGCGCCGGGTCGATCGCCAACTGGACGGCGTGGAGCACGTCGCACCACCTGGCGCACGTGCTCGCCACGTTGGTGCGACCGGACGACGCCGCAGGGCCTGGGCGGAACCCTCGGCCGGGCCCGCCGCAGCGAGGGCGATCGCTGCGGTGAGAACCGCCGTGAACGTGCTACCGCAGCCCGGTTTACCTGCTACTGCCGCTCGGTGAAACCGAACTGGATGATTCCCTCGTCGTCGACGGTGGCGTCCACCGAGGCGTCGCCGAGCAGCTCGGCGGCGTCCGGATCGAGGAAGATCCGGGCGCCCTGGTTGTCGACGACGTGGTCGCCCTGCTCCGGCTCGGGCACCAGTTCCACGGTGAGCGATCCGGCGTCTGCGTCGGCGGCGATCCGCACACCACCGTCCTCGGCCACGTCCTGCTGGTTGGCGAGGTCACGGATGACGAGCACGGCGTTGTCGGTCATGGTGAGCATTGGCGGAACTCCTCGTGGATTCTCGGCTCGCGGTCGGTTGTCGCGCAGACCGGACAGTTGGCCCGCGTACGAGCACGCGTGGGAGGCGACGGGAGGGACGGACGGTCATCGCCGTCGCATCGAATCGGGGCAGCTGACGGGCCCCGTCCCTTCCCACGGTGCCCGCTGCCGGGCGATCCGTCAAATAGAGCCGGATCAGTCGAGCACGGGGGCGGGGGCGAGCAACGAGCGGATCTCGTTGACTGCCGCGCGGCCCGCCCGGTTGGCGCCGATGGTGCTCGCCGAGGGGCCGTAGCCGATCAGGTGGACCCGGTCGTCGGCGACCACGCGGGTGCCGTCCATGACGATTCCGCCGCCCGCAGCGCGCAGCCCGAGCGGTGCCAGGTGGTCCAGCGCGGCGCGGAAACCGGTGCACCACAGGATGATGTCGGCGGGGACGAACCGCCCGTCGGCCCAGGCCACCCCGTCGGGTGTGATGCGGTCGAAGACGGGTAGCCGATCGAGCACACCACGCTCGCGCAGCCAGCGGATCTCGGGGGTGACCGGCAGTCCGGTCACACCCACGACGCTGCCCGGCGGGCGTCCGGCGCGTACCGCCGCGTCCACCCGGGCCACGGCGGCCCGGCCCAGCTCCGGGCCGAACTCGCCGTCGCTGAACTGCGGTGGCCGGCGGGTCACCCAGGTCGTGCTGGCCGCGACGGTCGAGATCTCCGCGAGGAGCTGCACCGCGGAGGTGCCGCCTCCGACCACCACCACCCGGCGGCCGGTGAACTCCGCCGGCCCCTGGTAGTCGGCGGTGTGCAGCTGTCGCCCGCCGAACGACGAGCGACCCGGGTAGTACGGCCAGAAGGGCCTGGTCCACGTGCCGGTCGCGTTGATCAGGGCCCGCGCGGTCCACCTGTCGTGGCCGGCGTCGACGTCGAGTCGGCCGTCCGGGCGGGAACGCACGGCACGGATCCGCACCGGCCGGCGGACCGGCAGGTCGAAGGCCCGCTCGTACGCGGCGAAGTAGGCGCTGACCGCTTCGGCGGCCGGGCGCTGGGGGTCGGCGGGAGGGAAGGGCATCCCGGGCAGGTCGTGGAAGCCGTGCACACGCTCCAGGCGCAGGGTCGGCCAGCGGTGCCGCCAGGCCCCACCCGGGCCGTCGTCACCATCGAGGACGACGAAGCCGTCGTCGGGAGCGAAACCGGTGCGGCGCAGGTGGTGAGCGGCGCTCAGGCCCGCCTGACCGGCGCCGATCACCACGACGTCGACGGAGTGGGTGTTCACGCGTTGTGTAACGCGATGTCCGGCTGCGCTGTGCCCACTGCGGGTCGTCGCCCTGCTCACAGCGCCGATTCCCCCATCGGTTCGCCCGAATTGTCCATACGCTGAGTGAATGGATGATGCCCGTCGCGCCGCTGCCGAGTTCCTCGGCACCCTGCTGCTGGTCTTCTTCGGCGTGGGCGCGGCCGTCGCCGCCCGGGTCCAGGGCGGCGTGGTGGTCGTCGCGCTGGCCTTCGGGTTCGTCATGCTGGCCCTCGTCTACACGATCGGCCCGCTCTCCGGCAGTCACGTCAACCCGGCGGTGACGCTCGGCGTGCTGCTGTCCGGCAAGATCTCGGTGATCGGCGCGGTGGCCTACTGGATCGCCCAGTTCGCCGGCGCGACAGTGGCCGGCTTCCTGCTCTGGGCGCTGACCCGCTGGGGTGACGTGGCGGACCAGACCGGGGCGCTCGGCTCGAACGGGTACGGCGCGCACATCAACCGGGGCGGCGCGGCCGTGCTGGAGATCGTGCTGACCTTCCTCTTCGTGCTGGTCATCCTGGTCGTGACGAGCCGCAGCGAGAACCCGGGCGTCGCGGGGCTGGCCATCGGCCTGGCCCTGGCGGCGACCCAGCTGGTCGGCGTGACGCTGACCGGCGCCGCGGTCAACCCGGCCCGCGCCTTCGGTCCGGCCGTCTTCGAGGGCGGCACCGCGCTGCGCCAGCTCTGGGTGTTCATCGTCTTCCCGCTGCTCGGCGGGGCGCTCGCCGCGCTGGTGGCGCCGCTGGTGATGGGCGCGCAGCGGCACTACTGGGGCGGGCACGACAGGTCGGTCGGCCGACCGGGTAAACGCGAGCGGCAATAACCTTCGGCCGAGGCCCTTCTCTGGCGATTATCTTCGTGACAGCATCGGCGCATGCATCGTCGTCTCTTTCCGCGCGCTGTCGCGCTGCTCGCGCTGGCCGTCACCGCGGCCACCGTCGGCGCGTCCGGCGCCACCGCCGAGTCGCCCACCCCCGCGACGACCCGACTGCGCGCCACCATCGACACGATCCTCGCCGACAGCCGGCTGGCCGGCGCACAGACGTCGGTGGTCGTCGTCGACACCAGCACCGGGCAGACGCTCTACGACCGCAACGGCGACCGGCGGTTGGTCCCGGCCTCCAACACCAAGTTGCTGACGTCGACCGCCGCCCTGGAGCTGCTCGGCCCCGGGCACCACTTCAGCACCGACGTCCACACCACCGGCAAGCGCCGCGCCGGTCTGCTCTCCGGCAACCTGTACCTGCGCGGCGGCGGTGATCCGACAATGCTCGCGGCCGACTACGACGCCCTGGCCGCGCAGGTCGCCGCCGACGGCGTCCGGGTCGTGACCGGCAACCTGATCGCCGACGACACCCGCTACGACAGCACACGGCTGGGCCCCGACTGGACCTGGGACGACGAGCCCTACTACTACGCGGCGCAGGTCTCCGCGCTGACCGTCGCGCCGGACACCGACTACGACGCGGGCACCGTGATCGTGCACGCCGCGCCGGCCGACCGGGCCGGCGCCAGGCCGGTGATCAGCACCACGCCGCCCACCGGCTACGTCCGCATCGACAACCGCGCCGAGACCGTCAGCGAGGGCGAGACCTCGATCTCCATCGAACGCGAACACGGCGGCAACACGATCGTGGTGACCGGTCAGATCGCCGTAGGCGACGCGCCCGCCAGCGACTGGGTGACCGTCTGGGAGCCCACCGGCTACGCGGCCGACGTCTTCCGGGCGGCGCTGCACCGGCACGGCGTACGGGTGCTCGGCCGGACGGTGCTCGGCCAGGCCACCCCGGAGACGGCCCACCCGGTGGCCCGACACGACTCGATGAGCCTCGGTGAGCTGATGACGCCGTTCCTCAAGCTCTCCAACAACGGGCACGCCGAGGTCCTGACCAAGGAGATCGGCCGGGTGCTCTCCGGTGCCGGCACCTGGTCCGCCGGCCTCACCGCGATCAGCGAGTACGTCGCCGACACCGGGATGGACACCGGAACGCTGCGCCAGCGCGACGGCTCGGGGCTGTCCCGGCGCAATCTGGTGCCGGCGGCGGAGTTCGTCGACCTCCTGGCCGCCGTCCGGGCCGAGCCCTGGTTTCCCACCTGGTACGCCGCGCTGCCCATCGCCGGGCAGCCGGAACGGTTCGTCGGCGGCACGCTGCGCAGCCGCATGGCCGGCACCCCGGCGGCGGGCAACGTGCACGCCAAGACCGGCAGCCTCACCGGCGTCTCCGGGCTGTCCGGATACGTCACGAGCGCGGACGGCCACCTGCTGGCGTTCTCCATCCTGCTGAACAACTACCTGACGGCGTCGGTCAAGCCGCTGGAGGACCAGATCGCCGTGGCGCTGGCCGGCCATCGGGACGACGGCGCGAGCGCGGCACGGGTCGCGCCGCCCGCGGTGCCGGAGACGCCGCGTACGCCGGAGGGCGTGGAGTGCTCCTGGGTCAAGCCGATCACCTGCTGACCGAGGGCCGGGAACCGCCC
>NZ_JBFAPG010000205.1:0-10307 GCF_040675595.1 Micromonospora sp. NPDC049580 | reverse complement strand
TGCGGTGTCGCGTTCAGCCCTCGCGCGGGGCGGCTGTCAGCCCTTGCGCAGGACGGCGAGGAACATCGCGTCGGTGCCGTGGCGGTGCGGCCAGAGCTGCACGGTGGGGCCGTCGCCCAGGCCGGGCATGCCGGCCGGCAGCAGCGGTCGGGCGTCGACGAAGTCCACCGACACGCCGCTGCGGCGAGCCGCCTCGGTGACCGTCACGTGCGTCTCGACGGTGTGCGGCGAGCAGGTGACGTAGGCGACCAGCCCGCCCGGTCGGACCGCCCGCAGCGCGGCGCCCAGCAACTCCCGCTGCAGCCGGGTCAACGGCGGCAGGTCGGAGGGCTGGCGGCGCCAGCGCGACTCGGGCCGGCGACGCAGCGAGCCCAGCCCGGTGCACGGGGCGTCCACCAGCACCCGGTCGAAGTGGCCCTCCGGCAGCTTCGGGTCCGCGCCGACCTCACGACCGTCGGTGGCCACCACGGTCACCGGCAGACCCCGGGTCGCCTGGGACACCAGCCGAGCCCGGTGCTCGGCCACCTCCACGGCGGTCAGGTGGGCGCCGCGCTGCGCGGCCAACGCGCCGAGCAGGCCGGCCTTGCCGCCCGGACCGGCGCACAGGTCCAGCCAGCGCCCGTCCGGGCCGTCCAGCGGCGCGTCGGCGAGCGCGGCGGCCACGAGTTGGGAGCCCTCGTCCTGGACGTGGGCGCGACCGTCGACCACCGCCGGCACGTCGCCCGGGGCGCCGCCGGGAAGATAGACGGCGTACGGCGAGAAGGCGCCGGGCGCGCCGCCGACCTGGTCGGCCAGCTCGATCGGGTCGATCAGGCCGGGACGGGCGCACAGGTGCACCGGGGGACGCTCATTGTCCTCGATCAGGAGCCGGGCGGTCTCGCCCAGGTCGCCGTCGAGCGCCTCGGAGAAGGCCCGCACGATCCACTGCGGGTGGCTGTACGCCAGCGCCAGGTGCCCGACCGGGTCGGTCTCGATCGGCGGGGCGAGCTTGGCCACCCACCCGTCGATGTCGCGGGTGGACACCTCGCGCAGCACCGCGTTGGCGAACCCGGCGGCGCCCGGCGCGACCGAGCGGACCAGGTCCACGGTCGACGACACGGCGGCGTGCGGGGGCACCCGGGTGTGCAGCAGCTGGTACGCCCCGATCCGCAGCGCGTCGCGCGCCGGCGGGTCGATGCGGGCCACGTCCCGCCCGGACGCGTCGCTGAGGATCGCGTCGAGCGTGCCGAGGTGGCGCAGGGTGCCGTAGGTCAGCTCGGTGGCGAACGCGGCGTCGCGGCCGTACAGCCCCTCCTCGCGCAGGATGGTGGGCAGCACCAGGTTGGCGAAGGCGTCGTCGCGGTGCACGGCGGCCACCGCCTCGTACGCCACGCGTCGTGGCCGGTCCAGGGGCGGCCGGGTCGGCCGGCGGTCGCCGCCGCGGCCGGCGGACGAACCGCCTCGGAACGGACGCGTCCCCTCCGGGGCCGTCACGCGAGACCCTCGCCGGCGCTGACGCGGACGCCGCGCGCCCAGTCGGTGGCCGCCATGGCGCGCTTACCCGCGGCGCGGACCTCGCCGAGGCGCACCGGCACGGTGGCCGTGCCGGCCAGCACCCGGTTCTTCTCCACCAGCAACTCCCCCGGTTTCAGGTCCGGTCCGTCGGCCACCGGTGCGACCGGGCCGAGCTTCACCCGCTCGTCCCGGAAGGTCGTCCACGGCCCCGGGGCCGGCGTGCAGGCGCGGATCCGCCGGTCCACCGCGAAGGCCGGATCACCCCAGCGCACCCGGGCGTCCTCCACGGTCAGCTTCGGCGCCAGCGACACCCCGTCGGCGGGCTGCGGCTCGGCGCGCGCGGTGCCGTCGGCGATCGCGTCGAGCACCGCCACCAGCAGCCCGGCGCCGGTGTCGGCGAGCCGCTCCAGCAGGTCGCCGGAGGTGTCGCCGGGGCGGATCTCGTCGGTCAGGGTGCCGAAGACGGGGCCGGTGTCCAGGCCCTGCTCCAGTTGGAAGACGCTGGCCCCGGTCAGCTCGTCGCCGTGCAGCACGGCGTGCTGCACGGGCGCGGCGCCCCGCCAGGCGGGCAGCAGCGAGAAGTGCAGGTTGATCCAGCCGTACCGGGGGATCTCCAGGGCGGCCGGCGGAACCAGAGCGCCGTAGGCGACCACCGGCACGCAGTCCGGGGACAGCTCGCGCAGCCGGTCGAGGAACTCCGGGTCGCGGGGGCGGGCCGGCGTCAGCACCTCGACGCCGTGCTCGTCGGCCCACGCGCCGACCGGGGAGCGGGACAGGCCACGACCCCGCCCGGCGGGCGCGTCGGGCCGGGTGACCACGGCGACCAGCTCGTGCCGGGAGGCCGCGACGGCGGCCAGGGCGGGCACGGCCACCGCCGGCGTACCGGCGAAGATCACACGCATCCGGGTCACCGACCCAGACCGAAGGGGTCGCTGATGTGCGGGCTGTGCTTGACCGTGGGCGGGGCCGCCGCGTCGTACCACTCGGCCTGGCGGATCGCCTTCATGGCTTCCTTGCGCCCCTCCGGGTCCAGTCGGTCCAGGAAGAGCACCCCGTCGAGGTGGTCGGTCTCGTGCTGCACGCAGCGCGCCATCAGGCCGGTGCCGACGATCTGCATCGGGTCGCCGAACGAGCTGAAGCCCTTGGCGATGACGTTCTGCCGGCGCTTGGTGTCGAAGTAGAGCCCGGGGATGGACAGGCAGCCCTCGGGGCCGTCCTGCTCCTCCTCGTCCGGGAACTCCAGCACCGGGTTGACCAGGTGCCCGAGCACGTCGTCGACGTCGAAGGCGAACACCCGCAGGCTGACACCGAGCTGCGGCGCGGCCAGGCCGGCGCCGTTCTGCTCACGCATCGTGTCGGTGAGGTCGGCGACGAGCCGCCGTAGCTCGGCGTCGAAGTCGACCACCGGATCGGCCGGCGTGCGCAGCACCGGATCCCCAAAAAGACGGATGGGCTGGACGGTCACGCGGGACGGCTCCTTCATCAGGCGGGCGAGCGGTGCCGTACCAGTCTACGGAGTGCTCCCGAGCGCCCCGGCCGGCGTACCTCGATCGGCCACCGCCGGTGTGCCCAGCGTCACGGGCAGGCTCTCGTAGCCGCGCAGGGTCAGGCGGGTCCGGTGCCGAGGCTGCCCCGCCAGGGCCAGCTCGGGCAGACGGCGCAGCAGCATCGGGAACGCCAGCTGCGCCTCCAGCCGGGCCAGGCCGGCGCCGAGGCAGTAGTGCGGGCCGGCGCCGAAGGACAGCGGGTGCGCCTGCTCGCGGGTCGGATCGAAGCGCCCCGGGTCGGGGAACCGGCGCGGGTCGCGGTTGGCCGCGCCGAGCAGCAGCAGCGCCGTACTGCCGGCCGGCAGGTCGAGCCCGCCGCAGCGCACCGGCGCGGTGCTCGTCCGGGTGGTCAGCTGCACCGGGGAGTCGTAGCGCAACAGCTCCTCGACGTACGCCGGGGCGAGCCCGGGGTCGACGCGCAGCGCCGAGGCGGCCTCGGGGTGGCGCAGCAGCACCACCAGGCCGTTGCCGAGCAGGTTGGTGGTGGTCTCGAAGCCGGCGACCAGCAGCACGACCAGGTTGGCCAGCAGTTCGTCGCCGGCGAGCCGGGCGCCGTCGGCGTCGTGCACCTGGACCAGCGCGGTGGTCAGATCATCGGCCGGTGCCCGGCGTCGGGCGACGATCAGCTCGACGAAGTAGTCGCGCAGCTCGGCGGCGCCCGCGTCGGCGACGGCCAGCTCCTCGGTGGTGATCTCCGGCTCCAGCACCCCGGTCAGGTCGCCGGCCCAGCGGCGGAACAGCGGCCGGTCCTGCGCCGGCACGCCGAGCAGCGCGCAGATCACCCCGACCGGCAACGGGTACGCGAAGTCGGCCAGCAGGTCGATCGGCTCGCCGTCAAAGGCGCGGGCAATCATCGCGTCGAGCAGTTCCTCGGCCTGGGCGCGCACCACGTCGCGCATCCCGGCGATCCGACGCGGGCTGAACGCGCCGGCGGCGAGTCGGCGGATACGGCTGTGATCGGGCGGGTTGGTACGCAGCATGGACCGGGCGATCGACGTGATCGCCGGGCTCTGCCGCCAGTTCGGCCAGACCTGGTCCCGCAGCGCGTCGTCGAGCACCCCGAGCCGGGGGTCGCGCAGCAGCTCGTCGACCTCCGGGTAGCCGGTCACCACGTACATGCCGGGCAACGCCTGCACCACCGGGCCGTGCGAGCGCAGCCGTTCGTACGTCGGGTACGGATCGACGCGTCCCTGCGGCGACATGAGCAGCGTGAGCGCCTCGGCAGCATCCATGGCTGGCCTCCCCCGTCGATGCGTCGGAGGCTCCATCATCCCGGTGCCGCCGGCAGCCGGCATCCCCCGCCCGGCACGCGCGTCAGCCCGGGGCGGTTGCCGCCCGGCTCAGCAGGGCGCGGACCCGCTCGCCGTCGGGGTGACCGAGGTCGTCGAGGATGCCCAGGGCACGCCGCCAGGTACGCGCCGCGCCGGCCGGGTCCCCCGCCGCGCGCCGGCTCTCGCCGAGCCGGGCGAGGGTGTCCGCCTCGTCGTAGCGGTCGCTGATCCGCCGGTACAGCCGCAGCGACCGCCCGTAACAGCGGATCGCCTCCCGGTGGTCGCCCAGGCGCGCGTGGATGAAGCCGAGGCTGTCCCAGGTGTTCGCCTCACCGTGCCGGTCGCCGGTCCGGCGCAGCAGCGCCAACGCCTGCTCGCAGTGGGCGAGCGCCGGGCGGTACTGGCCGAGCTGGGCGTGCGCCCAACCCACCGCGTTGCGGGCGCTGGCCTCCCCGGCCAGATGGCCGGCGTCCCGGTACAGCGCGAGAGCCCGCCGCACGTGGTCCAGCGCCTCGGCGTACCGGCCGAGGCCGTCGAGCATCGCGCCGAACGCCCGGTGGGTACGCGCCTGCCCGGTGTGGTCACCCAGCGCCCCGAAGAGCGCCAGGGCCTGCCGGTAGTTGCTCGCCGCCTCGTCCACCCGGCCCAGCCGGGACAGCACCCGGGCGAGGTCGCGGTGGGCGTTCGCCTGCCCGAGTCGGTCCCCCGCCCGCCGCGCCCCGGCCAGGGCGGTCCGCTGGGCGACGGCCAGATCCGGCCACCGCCCCCGGCGTTGCAGAAAGTCCACAAGCGTCCACGCGAGCTGCCAGGCGTGACCGTCGAAACCGGCACGTTTCGCGTGCGCGACCGCCGCCAGCAGCACCGGGTATTCGATGGTGAACCAGTCGAGCGCCTGCGCGTGGTCGGTGATCTCCTCGGGCGCCACACCCGGTGGGGCCGCCGCCATGGTGACCGGATCGCGACCCGGCTGCAGCAGCAGCGCGGCCGCGTGCGCGGTGTGCAGGTAGTGGTCCAGTCCGCGCCGGATCGCGGCCCGCCGTGCCTCGGCCGGCTCGAGTCGGTCGGCCTGCTCGGCGGCGTACGCCCGGAGCAGGTCGTGCGCGCCGAACCGGCCGGGGGCGTGCTCGCTGACCAGATGGGCGTGGGCCAGCTCCGCCAACAGTCGGGGCACCTGCTCCCGGGGCAGCCCCGCCAGGCTGGCCGCCGCGGCGACCCCGATGTCCGGGCCGGGGTGACAACCGAACAGCCGGAACAGCCGTGCCGCCGCGGGCGTGAGGCTCCGGTACGACCAGGAGAAGACT
Organism: Micromonospora sp. NPDC049580; assembly: GCF_040675595.1. NCBI lineage: Bacteria > Bacillati > Actinomycetota > Actinomycetes > Micromonosporales > Micromonosporaceae > Micromonospora > Micromonospora sp. NPDC049580. Next base: position 4,694 of record NZ_JBFAPG010000205.1, on the reverse strand, counting down.
GCCTGCACGTCGGTGCCGGCGTCGCCACCGTCGAAGGAGTCCAGCGGGCGCGGCGCCGCGCGCAACTCGGCGGCGAGGGTGGCCAGGGAGAAGGCGGGATTCGCCGCACTCCGCGCGGCGAGCACCGCCAGGGCCAGCGGCAGCCGCGCACATCGCTCGATTATCTCGTCCACGGCCTGCGGCTCGACCGCCAACCGGTCGGCGCCGAGCCGCCGGGCCAACAGCTGCCAGGCCTCGGCGGCGCTGAGCAGCTCGACGCCGACCGGCCGGGCGCCCTCGGTGGCGACCAGGCCGGCCAGCAGGTTGCGGCTGGTGACCAGGACCAGGCAGGTCGGGCTGCCGACCAGCAGCGGGCGAACCTGGTCGGCATCGCGGGCGTTGTCCAGCAGCACCAGCATCCGGCGACCGGCGAGCAGGCTGCGGTAGAGCCCCACCTGCGCGGGCAGGTGGGTGGGGATCCGTTCGGGCGGCACCTCAAGGGCCTCCAGGAAACCCCGTACCGCCTCGACGGTCGTCACCACCGTTCCCGTGGAGTCGAATCCGCGCAGGTCGACGTAGAGCTGGCCGTCCGGGAAGCGGTCGGCGACCCGGTGCGCCCAGTACACCGCCAGCGTCGTCTTGCCCACCCCGGCCGTGCCGGACAGCGTCACCACGGTGGCCGGCGCCCGGCCGCCGTCGCCGGGGGTGTCCAGGCCGGCACAGGCGACATCGAGCTGGGCGAGCTGGGCGGTACGTCCGACGAATCCGGGCAGCGCCGGGGGCAGTTGGCGGGGCACGGGGAAGCGGGTCGGGGCGGCCCGGGTGCCGCCGCTGCGGGCCCGTACGGCCCCGGCGCCCGCCCGGCCGGTGGCCGCGTGGTCCCGCGTCGGACGTCGACGTCGCTCCTCGATCCGGTCCCGCGCGGTGGCCAGCACTCCCTGCTCGGTGGGGGTCGCCCCGAGCAGCCGGATGAGCGCGTCGAACCGCTCCGGCGGGGGCAGGATGTGGCCGGCGAAGTACTCCCCGATGATCCCGCGCGACCAGCCGGTCTTCGCCGCCAACTGCCGGTACGTCAGCCGCGTCTCCCCCTGCTGCCGGGCTTCGCGGCGGCGCAGCTGGCGCAACAGGCCGGCCAGCTCTGACAGGGTCTGCGCCTCGACACCGCCGCGGGCCACGTCGAACGCCGCGGGCGGCCCCTGCGGTGCTCGACGAACGCCGGACGGTACCCGTTGGTCGGACATGCGGCCCCCACCCCCTACCGGTCACCCGGTCGCCCCGGGTGCCGACACGGGCAGGCTAGTTGCGGTCACACACCGCTAGATAGGAGGCGGCCGATGTCTGACAGTTCCACATCGGACCTCTGCCCCGTCCGGCGGTGTCCGACGGTGTCCAGTCCCGTCCAGGATCGCCGTGCTGAACCGACGTCTCGTGCCACCGTCCCTGGTGCGGGTTCGGCCCGCGCCACGAAACCCTGGGGAAGGGGCACCAGATGATCCGTCCACACCCGACCGTTCGACGGTCCACGACGATGCTGCGTCGCATCGCCGTCACCGCCTGCGGCCTCACGCTGCTCGTCGCGGGCGTGAGCGCCGCACCGGCCACCGCCGCGCCGAAAGGCAAGGCCACCACCACCGGATCGTTCGTCGACAGCACGGCGGTGCCCGGCGGCTTCGCCTCCTGGTCGGAGCTGCTCGGGTTGCAGCAGCGGATGAACACCGCCGCCGCGCAGATCACCAACGCGGCGCAGCGCAGCGCGAACTCCGGCTTCGCCGGTATCGTCGCCGATCCCACCACCCGTCAGCTCCAGGTCTACTGGAAGGGCGAGCCGCCGGCCCGCCTCGTGGCCAACGCGCGGGCCACCGTCGCGACGACGGTGCTGCCCGCCGCGTACTCACAGCGGGAGCTGATGGTCGCGGCCGACCGGCTGCGCGCCACGGCCGGCGACAAGATCACCACGGTGGGGCCGCGCGCCGACGGCGCCGGCCTGCTCGTCGGTACGCAGAGCGGGCTGCTCGGCGCGACGGCTCTCGCCGGCGTCCCGGTGACCGTGCAGACCGGCGTCGCCGCCGCGCCCGCGACCCGGTGGGACGACACGTCGCCCTGGTGGGGTGGCGCAGCGTGGCGCAACACCGCCACCGGTGGCGGCTGCTCGACCGGCTTCGGGGTCTTCCAGGGCGGGGTGTCGCGGATGCTCTCCGCAGCGCACTGCGCCAACCTCAACGTCCTCGCGACCGACCCGACCGGGCAGACGATCGGCACCGTCGGAACCCGCAACGTCAGCAGCGACACCCTGCTCATCGCCGGCACCTCCGGCGGCCGGGTCTTCAACAACAGCACCGACGCGGCCGGCGGGGTGGTCAGCGAGTTCAGCAACCAGGTGATCGGCGCGCAGGCCAGCCAGGTCGGCAACTGGGTGTGCACCTCCGGCGCGTACTCCGGCACCCGCTGCTCGATCCAGGTGAAGGCCCGCAACCTGTGCATCAACGTGCGTAACTTCGGCACGGTCTGTGGCCAGGTGCAGGCCGAGAACACCACCCGCACCAACGCCGTCGGCCAGGGCGACAGCGGCGGCCCGGTGGAGATCGTGAACCCGGCGAACACCCTCCAGGTCTGGGCGACCGGCACGAACACCGCCATCGACGACACCAACACCGCGACGGCGTGTACGGGCTACGTCCCCACCGGGCGGGTGTGTGCCTGGCGGATGTACTACGAGGACATCTTCTCCGGCATGGCCGGCGTCGGCGCCTCGGGCGTGGTCCTGGGCTGACGCCTCGCGGCGAACCGTCGGTCGAGCCGACGGCCGGGCCGGCGCGCACCCCGCGCGCCGGTCCGGTTCCGCGCTGGGCTCAGGCGCCGACGCCCCGGTCCGCGGCGAGCACGGCGTCGCCGCCGAGCAGCGCCGGCTCGGGCAGCGGCAACTGGATCTTGTGGGCCGCCTCCCAGTCGTAGACCAGGCCGGGGCGCACGTGCGCGGCGAAGTAGTCCACGGCGCTCATCCCGCCCACCACCGGCTCGTCGACCTCGGCGACCAACTGGGCGGGGACCAGGGAGAAACCGTTCTGGACGGCGGCGCTGAGCCGACGGTGACCGTCGACGACGAAGAAGTACTCGCCGGTGAAGCCGATCTTCAGCGGCTCCAGGGACTCGTCGCCGGCCTCGGCCACGTCGCCGACGAACTCGCTGTCCCAGAGCCCGCGCAGGGTCGCGATGTCCTCGGTCGGGTAGATCCGCGCCGGGTCGAGCAGCAGCAGCGGCGAGCCGTCGCGCAGCACGTCGGCGCCGAGCGTGCCCTCGTACGCGGCGATGATGTGCTCGACCACCTCGGCGGCGGAGGCCCGGGTCGTGTCGCAAATCAGGTCATAGTTGCGCAACCGTGCCTTGTCCACCCCGTAGCGGACGATGAACCGGCTGCGCTCGCTCTCGCTGCGCTCGCGGAGCTTGGCCTTCGCCTCCTCCAGCGAGGCGTAGCTCTCCGCCGGGCCGGACGGGCGGGCCAGCACCCGACGGGCCGCCTCCCCCGGCTCGGTGATCATGTGCACCTTGAGCGCGTCGGTGAAGAAGTGCCAGGCCAGCCGCGAGTCCATGATCAGATGCTCGCCGGAGGCGGCGATGTCGCGCTGGAGCTGATCGACGTAACCGTCGACGGCCTGGTCCAGCTCGGCGTGCAGATTGAGCTGCAGGGCGGTCATCTGCCGCTGCTGCGCCATCTCCCGGTAGAGGTCGCCCACGCTGACCCGGCGCATGCCGAGCCGCTTGGCGATCTCCACCGACACGGTGCTCTTGCCGCTGCCGAGGTCGCCGTTGAAGACGATCGATTGTCGAACGGTCACGACTGGTCCACCCCTGATAACCGGCTTCCTGACATCATCGACATCGCGTCCGACCGGCGCGTTCCCGGCCCGCCCGCCTTCGGGCGGTGCCGTGACCTGGGGCCGACGTACGCCCGAGCATGACGGGCGATGCTACCACCTCGGCGCCAGCGCTTTGCCGGACGCGGTGTGCGGGCGCCACCCGTCAGGCCGGCTGCCGCCCGCCGGCCGCGCCCCCCGGGGAAAGCGACCGTGCCCTGGAAAAACGGTCAGAAGAGGCTCAGCGGATCGACCTGGAGACGAACCGGGTCGGCGGCCTTGCGGGCGGTACGCACCCCGGCGGCCGAGTGCAGGGCCTCGGCGAGCGCGGCGGCCCGCGCCCGGGGCACCCGGACCAGCATCCGCTCGCGCCCCTCGTCGGCCGGCACCGGCCCGAGCACCTCGGCGTCGCCGGGCAGCCGGGCCGCGGCGAGCAGGTCGGCCACCGCCTCGGCCGGGCCGGTGACGCTGGCCATCCGCACCGCCGGCGGGAAACCCAGCTCGCGGCGCTCGGCCAGTTCCCGGCCGGCGAACCAGGCGGCGTCCCAGCGCAGCAGCGCCTGCACCGGGGCGAGCGCGCCGTCGGCGACCACCACCACCCGGCCGGCCGGCGCCGGGCGGGCCAGGGCCGTCGCGGCCAGCCACCGGCGCAGCGCCTCCTCGCCGGCACGCAGGTCGGCCCGGGTCAGCAGGGCCCACGAGTCGAGCAGCAGCACCGCGCCGTAGCCGCCTTCGGCGACCGGCTCGGCGCCGGGGGTGGCGACCACCAGCGCCGCACCGCCGGGCACGTCGGTCAGCACCTCCTCCCGTCCCGAGGTCCGCACCGGCACGTCGGGAAAGGCCCGGCCCAGCTCCTCGGCGGTA
>NZ_JBFAPG010000204.1:0-10390 GCF_040675595.1 Micromonospora sp. NPDC049580 | reverse complement strand
CTCATCCCGTACGACGCGCGCGGCAAGAAGGCGTTGGAGCTGACCTTCCGGGAGGGCCGAACAGCATGGCCGCCCCCATCGCCGCGGCGACCAGCACGAGGCCGGCCGCCGCGAACGGCCACCAGCCGGCGCCCGCCCCGCTGTCGCCGGTCCCGTCCGCGGTCACCGCGACCGGTCTGGGGGCCGGAGGTGACTGCGCCGCCCGGGCCTGCACCGTGGCGGTGGCCTTGCCCTGCAGCGGAGCGGGGGAGTTCACCGTCACCTTCCACGTGCCGGTGGAGAGCACCGGGCCGCTGCTGTAGAACCCCTGCCCCTCGGGCTGTGGCTCCAGCTGCACCGGCCCGACCCGCTGCCCGTCCGGGCCGGTGGCGGTGAGCACCAACCGCACCAGCTGGTCCAGCCGACGGCCATCGGTGTAGGTGGCCTGGATGGTGACCCCCTCGGCGCCGTCGCCAGCCACCGTCAGCTTGAGTTTGTCGGCCTGGGCGGCCGCCGGGGCCGCGGCGAACAGGGTCAGGGCCAGTCCGGCGAACACGGCGGCGACCACCTTGCGGATACCCGTCACGGACATCTCCTCACTACGGATGAGGGAGGCCCCTCCCCGACACCGTGGCGTCGGGGAGGGGCCTCGTCGGATCAGAGCTGGCGGCCCGGAGCGAGCCGGGTGACGTCGCCACTCAGTCGCCCGGCACCCTTGACGGGTTTGCCGTCGTTCGCCTTGACCCCGGCGTTGCTGGCGGGCGTTCCGCCGAGCCGCACCGTCATGGCGTCGGCGTCGCGGATCAGCACGTCCCGGATCTCCGCCTCGGTCACCAGCTTGGTGTCCGCGGCGAGCTTCCGGAATGCGGTCAGTTCCTTGAGCGCCTTGTTGTCGTTGCCCGCCGCCTCGGCCTTACGGACGGCGTCGAGCTTGTTCGTCAGATCCTTGTGGGCCTTGGCCGAGAGCCGCCCCGTCGCCTTGAACCGGTCCAGCAGGTTCTGCATGTCCCGGAACGAGGTGGTGACGAAGAACCGGACCGCCGAGGTCGTCGTGTTGCCGGCCTTGTCGGTCGCGGTGACGGTCAGCTCGTGCAGGCCGAGCGGCAGCTCGTACATGGCCTGCAGGGTGCCGCTGGCGTACGCCTTGCCGTCCAGTTGGCCGACCACGGTCGCGATGCCCGAGGTCGGGTCGACGGCCTGCCAGGACACCCGAACGTCCTGGCTGTCCCCGTAGAGCTGGCCGTCGGCGATACCGGAGACCAGCAGCGTCGGCTTGGTGCCGTCGATCTTCAGGATCGCCGACTTGAGCGTCTCGGCGTTGCCCGCCTTGTCGGTGGAGCGGTACAGCAGCTCGTGCTGCCCGTCACCGGTCACCTCGACCGGCTTCGAGTACGGCGTCCACGCGCCGCCATCCAGCGACCACTCGACCGTCTTGACTCCGGAACCGGCGTCGGTCGAGGTCAGCACCACCGGGATCGTCCCGTTGTGCCAGCCGGCGTCGTTCGCCGGAGCGAACGTCGCCGTGGTGACCGGCGCGGTGGCGTCGATCTTGACCGAGACGGTCTTCGTCGACTCCACGTTGCCCGCCTGGTCCGTCGAGCGGAATCGCAGCTCGTGCGCCCCGTCGCCGCTGACCGTCACCGGAGCGGTGTAGTCGGTCCAGGTGGTGGCCCCGTCCAGCTGGTACGCCGTACCGGCCAGTCCGCTGCCGCCGGCCTCGTCGGCGGCGGTCAGGGTGACCGTCACCGGCCCGGTGTACCACCCGTCGGTGGGGGTGCCGGACACCGCCGCGGTGGTGACCGGCGCCTTCTCGTCGGCCACCTTCGTGCTCAACCGGAAGTAGTCGAACGAGGCCGTCTTCGACGCCGTCTGGTTGGCGCCGAGGGTGAACAGACCGACCTTCGGGGTGGCCCCGACCGCGCTGTTGGTCAGCGCCTCCAGCGTGGTCCAGGTCGTCCCGTCGGCCGAGTACGACGCCGTGAAGGTGTTGCCGCTGCGGGCCAGCCGCAGGTGCCACACCGCCGAGGTGAGGCTTGTGGCCTCCGGCTGCGGGTTCTGGACGACGCCGCCGATCTCGCTGCGGAACTCGATCCGCCGCGTCACCGTCTGGCCGGCCTGGTTGTCCGCGATGAAGTCGAACTTCAGGTAGTTGTCGTCGTCCGCCTGCACGAGCAGACCGGCCTGCTGGTACTGCTCGTTCAGCAGGCTGCCGTCGACAGTCGTCTCCAGGGTCCAGTCGCCCGAGGGCGCGGTCTGGAGGATGAAGTTCTTCGGCCCGGTGTTGCTGGTGCCGTAGATGTCACCGTTCGGCACGTCGATCCGCAACGCGCCACCGGTGACCCGGTAACCGTTCGGGTCCTCCCGCAGGATCGCGTCCCACCGGCACTTGTCCAGCGTGTCGCCGGTGAACTCGTCCGACGGGTCGATCGGGCCGGCCGGGGCGTCCGGCGTGACCTGGAACGAGTCGAAGGCCGCGTCGACCACGGGTGCCTCGGTGCCTCCGTTGAGCGCGAAGACCCCGATCCGCGGGTTGGTGATGCCGGCGAGCGCGGCCGACCGGCCGGCCGGGGTGAAGGTCTGCCCGTCGCCCGAGAAGGCCGCGGTCAGGTTCGTCCCGTCGCTGGTGATCCGCAGGTACACGGTGTCACCCGCCGGTGCGGCGGCGTTGTCGGCAGCGTCGTTGCGCGGCGTTCCGGCCGTCTCCCGGATGAACTCCACCCGCCGGCTGCCGTTGTAGAGCAGGTCCAGCTTGGCGTAGTTGTCGTCGTCGCCGTAGACCAGCAGGCCAGCCTGCTGGTAGTTGGCCGTCACCGGCAGGGTGACCTTGGTGGTCATCTCCCAGGCGCCGCTCGGAGCCGCCTGGAGCACCAGGTTGGTGGCGTCGTTGCGCGCGCCGTAGAGGTCACCGACCCCGGTCGGCAGCCGCAGCGCGCCGCCACTGACCGAGTAGAGCTGGTTCTCCCGGACCACGCTGGTCCACCGGCCCTTGTCGAGGCTGGTGCCGTTGAAGTCGTCCGAACGCGCCCCGAAGCAGGACGTGTCCGGCGCGTTCACCCGCACCGGCACCGTGGCGTACGACTTGGCGCCCTTGCTGTCGGTCACCGTGAGGGTGGCCGTGAAGGCTCCCACGCTTGTGTACGTGTGGCTGGCGTCCAGGGTGGACGCCGTACCGCCGTCACCGAAGTCCCAGGCGTACGTCAGCGGGGTGTCGCCCTCGGCGTCGGTGGCCGTGCCGTCGAAGGAGACGGTGACCGGCACGGTGCCGGTGGCCGGGGTCGCGGTGGCGGTGACCACCGGCGGCCCGTTCTCGGTGACGCCGCGGCCGACGAAGTCCATCCAGTTGACGTTGAACAGGGAACCCGTTCCGCCGTTCGGATCGCGGGCCACGAAGTACAGCGAGCCGCTCGCGGCACCGGTGACCGGCGCGCTCACGTCCGTGTACGTCTGCCACGCGCCGGTCGCCGGAACGGTGGCCGTGGCCACGACCGGTCCGTCGACGGCGCCCGCGTGGACCTCGATCCGACCGCCGGCGGCGGCCGAGGCGGCCCGGAACCGGATCTCGGTGATGTTCGTCAGGTCCGCCGGGACGATCGACCACCAGTCGCCGTCCTCGATGAACCCGATGTTCTGGCCGCCACCTGCGGTGTCGGCCCCGGTCTCCCGCTGCACGCCGGCGTCTCCGCCGCCGGTGCCGCCCGGCACCCGTCCGGTAGCCGTGAAGTACTCGGCCTGCTTCTGCTTGGGCTGCAGGATCTCGATGTCCCGGCCGGTGAGCGCGCCGGACCCGCCGGCCCCGCCCTTGTCGGTGTAGGTGGCCTCGAAGACCGCGAACACGTTCGCCTCGGCGCCGTGCCCGGAGGCGAGCGACGTCTGGACGGTGCCGGTGCAGCCGGTGTGCTGCTCCAGCGGGTGGGCGTGCTCGTCGTGACCGAGCAGCACCTGCAGGTTCACCCGGGCGCAGTCGATCTGCCCGTCCTCGGGGTCGGTCACCTTGACCGTGTAGCGGACCTGGTCACCCCAGTTGAAGAAGCCACCGTCCGGCGGGAACTCGATGCTCACCGTCGGTGCGGTGTTGCCCACGGTGACCGGCACGTTGGCCACCGCGGTACGGCCCTTCGGGTTGGTCACGGTGAGCTGGGCGGTGTAGTTGCCCGCCGTCGCGTACGTGTGCGTCGGGTTGGCCTCGGTGGAGGTCTGCCCGTCGCCGAAGGTCCAGGCGTAGGTGAGCGCGCCGCCGTCCGGGTCCCGGGAGCCGGCGCTGGAGAAGGCGACCGTCAACGGCGCCGGCCCCGAGGTCGGGTTGGCGGACGCCGCGGCGATCGGTGCGCGGTCGCCGGCGGTGTAGTCGATCCGGTAGATGCCGGAGTCGTCGTTGTTGCCGCCGAAGCCCGTGCCCCACTCGATCAGGTAGAGCGCGCCGTCCGGGCCGAACTCGAAGTCCATCGGCCGGATCATGCGCATACCGGTGAGCAGCTGGTTGATGTCCACCAACGACTTGCCGTCGGCGGTCATCTGCATCGTGTACATCTTGTTCTGGTTCCACTCGCCGAGCAGCGCCTTGCCGTCGTAGTAGGCCGGCCACTTGCGGGTGGAGTTGAGGTTGGCGTCGTACCGGTAGGCCGGACCGCCCATCGGGGCGCCACCGCCACCGATCTCCGGGTACCGCGCGTCACCGGCGTAGCCGTAGTCGACGGTGGCCGGGACGACCGGCGGGAGGTTGGTCAGGCCGGTGTTGTTGGGCGAGTTGTTCACCGGCGCGGCGCAGTCGAACTTCGGACCGCTCGGGCCGGACGGGAACGTGTAGTCGTTGTACGCCTCGTTCGTCCCGGTGCAGTACGGCCAGCCGTAGTTGCCGGGGGTCACGACGTTCCACTCGACCAGACCGCGGGGGCCCCGGTTCGGGTTGTCCGCGTTGGCGTCCGGCCCGTAGTCCCCGACGTACAGCGTGTCGGTCTTCGGGTCGGTGCCGATCCGGAACGGGTTGCGGAAGCCCATCGCGTAGATCTCGGGACGGGTCTTCTCGGTGCCCGGCGCGAAGAGGTTGCCGGTCGGAACGGTGTACGTCCCGTCGTCCTCCGGGTGGATCCGGATCACCTTGCCGCGCAGGTCGTTCGTGTTGGCGGAGGTGCGCTGCGAGTCGTAGTCCTGACGGCCCGGCCGCTCGTCGAGCGGCGAGTACGCGTTCGACTCGAACGGGTTGGTGTTGTCACCGGTGGCCAGGTAGAGGTTGCCGGCGCTGTCGAAGGTCATGCTGCCGCCGGCGTGGCAGCAGGTGTTGCGCTGGGTGTCGACCCGCAGCACCTGCTTCTCGCTCGCCGGGTCGATGGTGTCGCCGGTCACCGTGAACCGGGACAGCAGGTTGCGGGTGACGCCGTCGTTCGGGGCGTAGTAGAGATACGCCCACTTGTTGGTGGCGAAGTCCGGGTCGAGCCGGATGCCGATGAGGCCGTCCTCGTTGCCGGTGAAGACGTCCAGGTCGACGGCGGTGACGGTGCTGCCGGTGTCGGGCTTGATGATCTGCACCCGGCCGTCGCGCTCGATGTAGAAGACCCGCCCGTCGGGGGCGATGTCCAGCTCCATCGGGTTGCTTGTGTTGCTGTCCAGCGTGACCTTCTCGAAGCTGGACGTCTTCGAGGCGCCGCAGTCGGCGTCGACCACGCCGGCCGCCGTCTGGATGCCGCCGAGCAGGTGCTTGAGGAACTCGGGCTCGGCGTACGACTCCCGGGTGTGCCCGCCGCCGGTGTACCAGGAGCGGCCACCGTCGAAGTCCTGGCACCACGCGGTCGGGTGGTCGGCGCCCATCGCGCCGGCGCCCGGGGTGTAGCTCTTCTCGTCCAGGCTGGCCAGCACGTGCACGTTTGGCCGGGGGTTGGTCTGGAAGTTGTACCACTCGTCGAACCGGGACCAGCGGTCCGGCAGTTCGGCGGTGGACGGGTGGGCGTGGTCCTCCACCTTGACGGTGGCCTGCTGGTTCTGCGGGTGGTTGGCGAAGTACGCGCCGACCAGGTCGCCGTACCAGGCCCAGCTGTACTCGGTGTCCGAGGCGGCGTGGACGCCGGCGTAACCGCCGCCGGCCCGCACGTAGCGCTCGAAGGCCGCCTGCTGGTCGGCGTCGAGGACGTCACCGGTGGTGGAGAGCCAGATCACGGCCTTGTACTTGGCGAGGTTGGCGTCGTTGAACGAGGCGCCGTCCTCAGTGGTGTCCACTGTGAACCCGTTCGCCGCGCCGAGCTGCTGGATGGCGGCGATGCCGGTGGGGATGGAGTCGTGCCGGAAGCCGGCGGTCTTGGAGAAGACCAGGACGGAGTAGGGGTCGGCCGCTGCGGCCTTCGGTGCCTTCGGCACCACCTGAGTGACCGGAGCCGCGGCCTGCGCGTCTCGCGGGGGGACCTGCGCCGCGGCCGGAGCCGCCTGCGCCGGCGACCCGAGCAGGGTCGTCGAGGCGAGCGCTAGGGAGAGCAGGGTAGCGGTGAGTGGTAAACGGGTACGACGAGAACGGGACACGCCGCCTCCAATGTCGCGGTGGACAGGAATCGCGGGGGCCGGCTGCCGAAGACCGTCCCGGATGGAGCCGGCGGGGAGGCCGTGCCAGGGCGTCCCCACCGGCATTTTGTCGAATCGCTGAACAAATTAATTCTGGTGTATCCATGTCGGGCAAGATGCCGGCCGGTAACGGTTCTGCAACGGCGTGCGACATTCCGAACAGGACCGGAGAAAGTACCCCATCGATGGGACCCTGTCCGGCCGGCGGCCGCTCCCTTGGCAGACCGGCGGAACTGTCGTACGGTGACACGCAAGTAACCCACGGGAGCCCGGTGTACCGGGCTGAGAGGGGGGCTGACAGCCCCCGACCGTCGAACCTGATCCGGGTAATGCCGGCGCAGGGAGGAGTGTTGCCGTGCCGTCCCTTGGACGACTGCATCTGATCACCGACACCCGACCCGGGCGTGACCCACTCACCGTGGTCCGGGCCGCCCTCGCGGCGGCCCGCGCCGACCTCGTCGTGCAGGTCCGGGTGGAGGACTCCGCGACCGATCGCGAGGCGTACGACCTGGCCGGCCGGGTGCTGGCGCTCTGCGCGCCGTACGGAGCGACCTGCCTGGTCAACGACCGGCTGCACGTGGCGCTCGCGGTGGGCGCCGCCGGTGGGCACGTCGGGGCCGACGACCTGCCGGTCGCCGCCGCCCGGCACGTGCTCGGCCCGACCGGCGTGCTCGGCGCCACCGCACGCGCGCCGGAGACGGCGGTCGAGGCGGTCACCGCCGGGGCCAGCTACCTGGGCGTCGGCCCGTGCCACGCCACCAGCACCAAGAACGGCCTGCCGGATCCCATCGGGCCTGCGGGCGTCCGCGCCGTCGCCGACGCCGTCGACGTGCCGGTCATCGCGATCGGCGGCGTGACCGCCGACCGGGTGCCGGCGCTGCGGGCCGCCGGGGCGTACGGGGTGGCGGTGGTCGGCGCGCTCTCCGACGCCGCCGACCCCGCGCGGGCGACCGCCGACCTGCTGCGGGCGCTGGCGTGACGCGCACCGATGTGGCGGTGGTCGGCGCGGGCCCGATCGGACTGGCCATCGCGTGGCGCTGTGCCATCCGGGGGTTGCGCGTCGAGGTGCACGACCCGGCTCCCGGGTCGGGGGCATCGGCCGTCGCCGCCGGCATGCTCTCCCCGGTCGCCGAGGCGTACTTCGGCGAGCGGCGGCTGACCGAGCTGCTGGTGGCGTCCGCCGCCCGCTGGCCCGGGTTCGCCGCCGAGCTGACCGAGGCGAGCGGCACCGAGATCGGCTACCGGACCGAGGGCACCCTGATGGTCGGGCTGACCGGCGACGACCTCGCCGAGGCACGCCGGCTCTGGGCGTACCAACAGGGGTTGGGTCTGCCAGTGACGCCGCTGCGCCCCAGCGAGCTGCGCGACCGCGAACCGGCGCTCGCCCCTCGGGTGCGCGGCGGCGCGCTCGCGCCCACCGACCACCAGGTCGACCCCCGGCTGCTGGTGCCGGCGCTGCGCACGGCCGCGCGGCGGGCCGGCGCGGTGCTCGTGCCGCAGCCGGTCCGGCGGCTGTCCGACGTGGACGCGGGGGTCACCGTGGTCGCCGCCGGCTGCGGGGCCGCCGCGCTCACCGGCCTGCCCGTGCGGCCGGTGAAGGGCCAGATCCTCCGGCTGCGCGCGCCCGGCGGCGTCGCGCCGGGCTTCCGGCACGTGATCCGGGGGTACGCCGACGGCGAGCACGTCTACCTGGTGCCCCGCGCCGACGGCGAGGTGGTCCTCGGCGCGACGGTCGAGGAGCGGGCGGACACCAGCGTCACCGCCGGCGCGGTGCTGCGGCTGCTGCGCGCCGGTGTCGACCTGCTGCCCGAGCTGACCGAGTACGACCTGGTCGAGGCGGTCGCCGGTCTGCGGCCCGGAACGCCGGACAACGCGCCGATCCTCGGGCCGCTGCCCGGCCGGCCGGACGTCCTGGCCGCCACCGGGCACCACCGGCACGGCATCGTGCTCACCCCGATCACCGCCGAGAAGATCGCCGACCTGGTGACCACCGGCGTGCCCGACCCGCTGCTCGCGCCCTTCGGCGCGGACCGGTTCGCCGTCGCGTCGTCGACCGGGACCGGCGACGCGGCACGGCCCGACGCGGGCGACGTGAGCGGACGCCGGTTCGCCGTCGCCTCTCCGGCCGGCGACGCGGCACGGCCCGGCGCGGGCGACGTGAGCGGACCTGGACGGACGACCGAGGAGGACCTGTGGAGTTGACGGTGAACGGGGCCGGGCGCAGCGTCCCCGGCGGCGCGTCGGTGGCCGACCTGGTCCGCGACGTCGCCCCGCACCAGCGTGGCGTCGCGGTCGCGGTCAACGGCGAGGTGGTGCCCCGGGCCGGCTGGCCGGGCACGGTGCTGCGCGACGGTGACCGCGTCGAGGTGCTGACCGCCGCGCAGGGCGGGTGAGCGGCGTGTCCTTCGAACTGGGTGGGGTCACGTTCTGCTCGCGGTTGATCCTCGGCACCGGCGGCACCGCGAACCTGCACGTGCTGGAACAGGCGATCCGGGCGTCCGGTACGGAGCTGGTCACGCTGGCGCTGCGCCGGGTGGGCACCGCCCCGGGCACCGCCGGAGGGCTGCTGGACCTGCTGGACCGGTGCGGCGTACGGCTGCTGCCGAACACCGCCGGCTGCCACACCGCCACCGAGGCGGTGAAGGTGGCCCGGCTGGCGCGCGACGCGTTCGACACCGACTGGGTCAAGCTGGAGGTGATCGGCGACGAGCGGACGCTGCTGCCCGACGGCGTGGAACTGCTCCGCGCCGCCGAGGAGCTGGTCGCCGACGGCTTCACGGTGCTGCCGTACACGAGTGACGACCCGGTGCTGGCCCGCCGCCTCGCCGACGTGGGCTGTGCCGCGGTGATGCCCGCTGGGGCGCCGATCGGCTCCGGGCTCGGCATCGGCAACCCGCACCACATCCGGCTGATCCGGCAGAGCGTGGACGTGCCCGTGATCCTGGACGCCGGCATCGGCACGGCGTCCGACGCGGCCCTGGCCATGGAGCTGGGGTGCGACGCGGTCCTGCTGGCCAGCGCGGTGACCCGGGCCGCCGATCCGGTGGCGATGGCCACGGCGATGCGGTACGCCGTCGAGGCGGGCCGACTGGCCGCCGGTGCGGGACGTATCGCCCGCCGCTTCCACGCCCTGCCGTCCACTCCCGACGAGGGAAGACCAGACCTGTGACGGGGTTGGTGCCGTCGGGGGTGGTCCTGTTGACCGATCGGCTGGTCGCCACGGGCGGGCTTGAACGGGTCGTCGCGGGAGCGGTCGCCGGAGGAGTGCGGTGGGTCGTACTGCGGGAGAAGGACCTGCCCCGCGCCGAGCGCGCCGCCCTCGCGGTCGACCTGCGCGCGATCCTCGCCGACGTCGACGGGACCCTCATCGTGGCCGGCCCCGACCCGCTCGGCGGCGACGCCGTCCACCTGCCCGCCGCCGGCCCGTACCCGCCGCCGCCCCACCAACTGGTCGGCCGCTCCTGCCACAGCGTGGCCGAGCTGAACCGCCTCACCACCGAGCACTACGCCACGGTCTCCCCAGTCTGGCCAACAAAATCCAAGCCCGGCTACGGCCCGCCCCTGAACGTCGCGGGACTGGGCAGCCTGGTGCGCGCCAGCCCGGTGCCTCTGCTGGCTCTGGGTGGGGTTGAAACCCCGGAACAGGTAACCGCGTGCGTCGACGCCGGAGCCGCCGGAGTGGCCGTGCTGGGCGCACTCATGCGAGCCAAAGACCCAGAAGAAACAGCCGCCACCCTGAGCAGCGCCTTCGTCAAGGCGGTCACCCAAAAGCTCGTAAAAAGCCGGCACAGGCGCACGGAGGTCTCCCGGTCAGGGCTGCGGCCGACCGTGCCCACTCCGGGCGGTCAGGCTTGATCCCTGCGTGGGC
>NZ_JBFAPG010000203.1:0-10432 GCF_040675595.1 Micromonospora sp. NPDC049580 | reverse complement strand
GCTCGGGGTGGCGGTCGGCGCCGGCGGCGCACCGCCGCTCGGCGCGCCGGTCGGGTTGGCGCCCTGCTGTGCCTGCTGGAACGCGGTGAGCGCCTCGTCCAACGCCTTGAGCGCGCGACCGTACCGCTCGAAGTCGCCAGAGGTCTGCGCGGCGCGAACCTCGGTGATGGCGGCCTGCACCCGGTCCGCGGCGGTGGCCAGCTCGCCGGCCGGCGGCGGAGTCGTGCTGCCCGGCGTCGGCGTCGCGCTCGGCGACGGGTTGGTCGGGTTACCACCCGTGGTCGGCGGCGGCGAGATGCCCTGCCCGGCCTTCTTACCCTGCTCGACCAACTGCTTGATGCCGTCGTTGATGTTGTCGGCGAGCGCCACGAACGAGCCGCCGTCACCGTAGGAGAGCAGCACCTTCTGCAGCAGCGGGTACGCGTCCTGCTGGTTGCTCTTCACGTAGACCGGCTCGACGTAGAGCATGCCGTCGGCGAAGGGCAGCGACAGCAGGTTGCCGTACTGCACCTGCGCCTGGTTGCTGGAGAGCAGGTTGAGCTGCTGGCGGATGTTCGCGTTGTTGGTCATCTGCTGGTGCACCTGCACCGGCCCGGAGATCCGGGTCTGGTCCGGCAGCTCCAGCACCTCCAGCCGCGGCTTCCCGTCGACGTACGACCCGGAGATCAGCGCGGCCAGGTTCTGCCGGCCGTTCGGGGTGACCGCCGAGGTGAGCTGGAACCGCGGACCCTCCTGCCCCGGGAACTGGGTGAACAGGTAGTACGGCGGCTGCTTCTGGCCGCTGTCCGGCGCGTCCGGCACGTTCGGCACCTGCCAGAAGTCCTGCGCGGAGTAGAAGTCACCCGGGTTGGTCACGTGGAACTTGGTGAGCAGGTTGCGCTGCACCTTGAACATGTCGGCCGGGTAGCGCAGGTGCTCCGTCAGCTCGACCGGGATGTCCGCCTTCGGCTTGATCAGGTCCCCGCCGAACGCCTTGTTCCACGCCTTGAGCACCGGGTCGGTGTCGTCGTACTCGTAGAGGGTCACGGTGCCGTCGTACGCGTCGACGGTGGCCTTCACCGAGTTGCGCATGTAGTTGACGTTCTCCCGGGCCAGCTGGAAGGTGCCCCGGTTGGTCAGCTCGTCGGTCGTCTCGACCTGGAGGTTGACCCGCTCGGCGTACGGGTAGGTCGCCGCCGTCGTGTAGCCGTCGACGATCCACTGCACCCGGCCGTCGACCACCGCCGGGTACGGGTCGCCGTCCAGGGTGAGGAACGGCGCGACCTTCTCCACCCGGTCCCGCGGGTTGCGCACGTACAGCAGCTTGGAGTCCTTGTTGACCGCCTCGGAGAGCAGGAAGTTCGACTCCTGCTCCTTGATGGCGTACAGCAGCCGCCGGGTGAACGAGCCGATCTTGACGCCGCCCTCGCCGGTGTAGGTGTAGGACTCGCCGCCACCCTCGCCGACGGGCCTGTCGAACTCGGCCTTCTTGTTCGGGTCGGACTGGCCGACGATCGCGTAGTCGTCGGGCGCCATCCGCTCGCCGTAGTAGATACGGGGCTGCTTGGCCGGGATCTGCTCGGTCTGCGAGGAGCACGCCTCCTGGGTCCGCTCGCCGAGGAAGCCCGAGACGAAGAACGGCTGTCCGCCGCACACCACCTGGTTCGCCGGGGCGGCCACCAGGCCGTACCCGTGGGTGTAGACGGTGTGCCGGTTGATCCAGGTGTTCTGCTGGTCGGTCAGCTCGCCGTAGTTGATCTCCCGGACGCCGACGACGTAGTCGGAGGTCTTGCCGTTCACCCCGTACCGGTCGATGTCCAGCTTGGGGCCGAAGTCGTAGAAGCCCCGCACCTGCTGGAGCTGGGTGTACGTCTCGCTGACCAGCTGCGGGTCGAGCAGCCGCACGTTCGACACGACGGACGTGTCGGTGGCCAGGTTCGCCGGTGGCTTGAGGTTGCTCGCCGCGTACGCGGTGGTGTCGGTGGCGCCCAGCCCGAACGCCGCCCGCGTCGCGTCGATGCTGCGCTGGATGTACGGCGCCTCCTTGTCCTTGGCGCTCGGCTTCACCTCGAAGGTCTGCACCGCCCAGGGGTAGATGCCGCCGATCGCCACGGCGGAGACGCCGAGCAGAGCGAGCGAGATGCCCGGCCACACCAGGTTCCGCATCCAGGCGTTGGAGAACACGATGATCGCGATCGCCACGACGATCGAGATGTACGCCAGGATCTCCTTCGCCGGCAGCAACGCGTTGACGTCGGCGTAGCCGGCGCCGTACAACTTGGCGCCCTCGTTGTACTCCAGCAGCATCGCCCGGCGGTCCAGCACGTACGCCAGGGCCTTGAGCAGCACGAACACCGCGACCAGGGTGCTCAGGTGAGCGCGGGCCGCGTTGCTCATCCGGTCGCCGATGCCCTGCAGGCGGACCCCGCCGAAGAGGTAGTGCACCGCCAGCGCGCCGATCAGGGCCAGCACCACGGCGGTGAAGCCGACACCGAGCAGGTAGCGCCAGAACGGCAGCTGGAAGACGTAGAAGCCGATGTCCACCCCGAACTCCGGGTCCTTGACCCCGAAGTCACCACCGTTGCGAAAGAGCAGCCACTGGTTCCACCGGCTCTGCGCGGACAGGCCGGCGAAGAGCCCGACCACGGCGGCGGTCAGCGCGATCCAGGTGCCGAGGCGCGGGCTGAGCACCATCCGGTAACGCTCCAGGGTGGCCTGCTCCACCGAGTGCGGCCGCAGCCGCGGACGCAGCCGGTGGGCCAGCCACAGGTTGCCGCCGACGACCAGCGCCATGCCGAGCCCGATGACGAGGAACAGCATCAGCCGGGTGACCAGCACACCGGTGAAGACCTCGGTGTAGCGGACCTCGTCGAACCAGAGCCAGTCCGTCCAGGCCTGGACACCCCAGCCGAGCAGGGTGAAGAGCACGAACACCCCGACCAGGACAGCGATGGTGACGCGGCCGCGCCGGCTCATCCTCGGCAGGGGGCTGCTGCTACGCATTACCACGGTTGGCTCCGCACGCTCGATGTGATCGGCTCCGATCAGGCACCCAGAGTACGGGGTGTTTCTGAACGTGTCGGGGCACGGTCACGCCGGTCAGCAGCGGGTCGGCTGACCACCCGCGCGCAACGTCTCCAGAGCGGTAAGCGCCTCGTCCAGCGAGCCCACCTTCAGCAACGGCAGGTCGGGCTGCGGATTGCGGACCGCCTCGGCGCAGTTGTCCGCCGGCACCAGGAAGACCTTGGCCCCCGCACGCTTCGCGCCCACCAGCTTCTGGGCGATCCCGCCGATCGGGCCGACCGTGCCCTCGTCGTCGATGGTGCCGGTGCCCGCGATGACCTTTCCGCCGGTGAGGTCGGCCGGCGTCAGCTTGTCCACGATGCCCAGCGCGAACATCAGGCCGGCGCTCGGGCCACCGATGTCCCCCAGGTCGATGCCGAGCGTGAACGGATGCGGCTGCTGCTGGTCGATCTCGACGCCGATCCGGGGGCGGCCGTCCTGCTCCCGGCTGGTCACCGTCGCGGTGGCCGGCGTGCCGTCGCGGGTGTAGCCGATGGTGAGGGCCGTGCCCGGCGGCTTGGCCCGGATCAGCTCGGTGACCTTGGCGGCCACCGGCACCGGCTGACCGTCGACCGAGGTGACAACGTCGCCGACCCGGAGCGCGCCGGCGGACGGGCCGTCCGCGGCCACCGTCTTGATCACCACCTGCACGGGGAAGCCCAGCTCACGCAGCGCGGCGGTCTCGGCGCTGGTCTGCGACACCTTGAAGTCCTCGGCGTTGCGCTGCTCGACCTGCTCCGTCGACTCCCCCGGCGGGTAGACCAGCTCGCGCGGCACCACGGCCTCGTCGTGGGAGAACCAGCCGGCGATCGCCGAGCGGAGCCGCACCGTGGGCTGCACCCCCACGGTCGTCAGCCGGAGCTGGCCGGCGGAGGTGGAGGTCTCCCGGCCGGTGACCTGGATGACCTCCTTACCGTCGGCCGTGCCGAGGGTGTTGACCGTCGGGCCCGGGCCGAGCACCACGTACGGGATCGGCACCCGGAGCACCCCGATGCTCAGCAGGGCGGTGAACAGGGCACCGAGCAGGACCGTCAGGCCACGACGTCTCATGCGCCAGAGCGTACCGATTGCTCCGGGCCCACCCGACGGATGCGCCGCGCGACTTCGCCCTCAGCGCAACGCCAGCGGCGGCTACCTGGGGCGCGGCCCGCGTACCGTAGACGTCGTGCCTGATATTCCGTTCGGTTTCGCGCTCCCGGGTGGGCAACCACCAGACCCCAACGATCCCGCGCAGATGCAGCAGTTCATGTCGCAGTTGCAGCACCTGCTCTCCGCGCCGGGCAGCGGGCCGGTCAACTGGGACCTGGCCCGGCAGGTGGCGGCCAGCCAGCTCGCCGCCGCCGGCGACCCGGCGGTGTCGCCGTACGAGCGCAACGCGGTAGAGGAGGCGTTGCGCCTGGCCGACCTGTGGTTGGAGCCGGCCTCGTCCTGGCCGTCGGGCATCCAGTCCCCGGTCGCCTGGAACCGCAATGAGTGGATCTTCAAGACGCTCGACGTGTGGCGCAAGCTCTGCGACCCGGTGGCCAGCCGCATGGTCGGCGCGATGGGCGACCTGGTGCCGCCGGAGGCGCGCGCCCAGCTCGGCCCGATGCAGTCGATGGTGGCCACCCTCGGTGGCGCGCTCTTCGGCGGTCAGCTGGGGCAGGCCCTCGGCTCGCTCGCCGCGGAGGTGCTCTCCGCCGGTGACATCGGGCTGCCGCTCGGCCCGGCTGGCACGGCCGCGCTGATCCCGGCCAACATCCGCGCGTACGGCGAGGGCCTGGAGCTGCCCGAGGACGAGGTCCGCCTCTACGTGGCGCTGCGCGAGGCCGCCCACCAGCGGCTGTTCCAGCACGTCCCGTGGTTGCGCGGGCACGTGCTCAGCGCCGTGGAGATGTACGCCTCGGGCATCCGGGTCAACCGCGAGGCGATCGAGGAGGCGATGGGCCGGGTCGACCCGACCGACCCGGAGTCGATGCAGGCGATCGCCCTGGAAGGCATCTTCACCCCGGAGGACAGCCCGGCGCAGAAGGCCTCGCTGGCCCGGTTGGAGACCGCGCTGGCCCTGGTCGAGGGCTGGGTGTGCCACGTCGTGGACAGCGCGGCCAGTGACCGCCTGCCCAACGTCGTCCGGTTGGGCGAGGCGTTCCGCCGCCGCCGGGCCGCCGGCGGCCCCGCCGAGCAGACCTTCGCCGCGCTCGTCGGCCTGGAGCTGCGCCCGCGCCGGCTGCGCGAGGCGGCGGCCCTGTGGGCGGCGCTCACCCAGCACCGCGGCATCGAAGGCCGGGACGCCGTCTGGGGCCACCCGGACCTGCTCCCGTCGGACGACGACTTCGCCGACCCGGTGGCCTTCGCGATGAACGACACGGACCTGAGCGAGCTGGACAGCTTCGACTTCACCGCGCCTGGTGGGGTGGAGGAGAAGGCCCCGGGCCAGTCCGACGACACCGAGGGCGACACCAACACCGACGGCGACACCAAGGCCTGACGCGAGCCCGGGTGCCCGCGCCACTGGGCGGCGGGCACCCGGCACGCGTCCGCGCCACCTCACCGTTGCGGCGGGACGAACGTCACCGTTGCGGCGAACCTTGCCGGTGCGGCGGGACGAACGTTGCCGTTGCGGCGGAGCGACTGATCGGGCAGGGCGCAGGATTGCCTGGTCAGGCGGGGCGACCCGAGCCCGACAGCAGCGCGCGGGTGGCCTCCCAACCCTCGAAGGCCGGGTCCAGGGTGGCGAGGTCGGCCGGTCCGCGCTGGCGGCGCCAGCCGGCCGTGACGGCGACGTCCCCGGGCGCGGGAGCACCGGCTCGGGCGTCCGCCGGCGTCGCCGTGTCCAGGTCGAGCGGGGGCAACCACTCCGGCACGGGCAGTCGTACGGCCACTCCGAGCAGACCCGGCCCACCCCCCTCCACCGGCGCCACGGCGACCGACCGGGTGGTGAGCGGGCGCAGCAGCTTGCCGACGGTCAGCGCGGGCAGGTCGGGCACGTCAGCGCAGAGCACGGCCGCCTGGTCGTAGCCGTCCAACGCGGCGAACACTGCGTTCGGCGTCGGCTCGGCCACCTCGTGGACGGCGGTACCGGGCCAGACCAGCGCGTCCGCCAGTGGACGGTCGGCCGGGGTCACCGCGACGGCGACGTCCACCTCGTTGAGGGTGGCGACCAGGTCGACGACGTCCTCGGCGAGCGCCGCCCGCCACTGCACCCGGTCGATCCCGGGCGGCGACCAGCGCACCGGCCCGAGCATCACCACCACCACCCGCCGCGCCATGACCCGACCCTAACGCCCCGGCCCACCCCCTCGCCCAGCGCGGCCAGCTCGCACGGCTGATGATCGGCACCAAGGTCGGCGATGTTGCGCTGTCCTGTCGTGGAGATGCCCCCACCTCGCCGACCTGGTGCCGATCAAGGGCACGGGCAGGGTGCGATCAGGTGGGGACGGGGGCACAGGACGCGGCGGCGACGCCCTCAAGGTAGCCGCGGGCGCGCTCCGACTTGGGGTAGCGGCCGACCAGCGCCCAGAAGCGGGCGTTGTGGCTGGGCACGATGAGGTGCGTCAGCTCGTGCAGCAGCACGTAGTCGATCACCCAGTCGGGCATGTCCTGGACGCGGTGCGAGATGCGGATGCTGCGGTCGGCGGGCGTGCAGGAGCCCCAGCGGCCGTTCTGGTTGGTGACCCAGCGGACACTGGCGGGCACCGCCTTCGCGCCGTACCCGCCGAGGTATTGGTCGATCAGCCGGTTGGCCCGGGCGACCAGTTCGTCGTCCGAGCGGGCGAGCCGGCCCTCGCGGGCGGCGAGTCGCGCCAACATACGGTCGACCCACTCGCTCTCCTCGGCCCGGGAGAACTGGTCCGGGATGAGGACGACCACCCGCTCACCGTCACGGTACGCAGACACCGTGCGTCGCCGACGCTGGCTGCGCCGCACCTCGACGACCGGCTTACGCGTCCCCGCCATCACTGGCCCGCGCAGCCTCGGCTACGTGTCACGAAGGAAAGCTAATGCGTACTGACCAGGAGTCCGCAAGAGTCAACCGCACGACACGCGCCCAAAAAATGGTGTTTGGTCGCCCCGCGTCCCGAAAATTTCTTGGGCCGGTCGTCGCCGGGACGTCTCGTCACCCACCGTGTACGTCGACGGCGCGGCAGCGCGCGGGCTCCCTCCACCGTAGGTGATCACCGTGCTCGGCGCTGCCGCGGGGGCACTCGCACGGGTGGCTGTGAGGGTTTGGTCGGCGTGTCCCCGCCAAACTGACTTATCCGACCTAATTCGCCATGCACACTCTCGACGTCGACTTGCTCACAGGCCGATGCACAGCTGACATGGAACTGCCCAGACCTGGGTAGGGTCCGCGGACCAGCGGTCACGAGGGTGGCCGTGGAGTGAGACCCAGCGCCGGCGCCCCGTGTGGCCCGCCGCCGGGCACCCCGCCGGGACCGTATTGACCGGCGGACGAGACGAGGAGGGCTACCGTGGCCGACCAGGCCCAGACCTACAACGGTTACTGCGTGAAGTGCAAGGAGAAGCGGGACTTCGAGGGGCACGTCGAGGTCTCGAAGACCGGAATGAACATGGCCAAGGGCAAGTGTCCGGTTTGCGGCACAACAGTGAACCGGATTCTCGGCAAGGCCAAGGTCTGACCGTACGGATCGACGGGGGGCGGGACGGCCGTTGTGGCCGTCCCGCCCCCCGTCGCGGTCCTGGAGAAGGGCCCCCGCGAACGTCGGCCAGGCTGTCGGGTGACCGACAACAACGCCCAGCGGCCTGTGGATAACCCGCCAGATCCTGTGGACAAGGCTGGATACAGCCCCGGCCACCTGTGGACAACGATCGACCGAGCGCAGGGAAGCGGTCACGATTCGTCACCATGAGTCGTACCGCGCTGCCCCGCCCCACGCTCCTTCCCGGCCTCAGCCGGCTCTGGCGGGATCGGCACACCCTCCAGATCGGTGTCGGCCCGGGGCCCGCCGTGCTGGTGGAGCTGGCCAACCCGCGTACCGCTGCCCTGCTCGATCTGCTGGACGGCACCCGCAGCGAACGGGACGTGCTGACCCAGGCGCTCGCGGCCCAGGTCTCCACCGACGACGCGCGTACGCTGCTGGACGCCCTGCGCGCGGCGGGTCTGCTGGTGCCGGCGCACAGCCTGCTCCCCCGCGACCTGGCCGGGCCGGTCCGGGCCCGGCTCGCCGCCGAGGCCGGAGCGTTGGCCCTGGGCGCGGCTCGGCTGCCCGGCACTCCCGCCCAGGTTCTGCGTCGCCGGCGGGCGGCCCGGGTGCTGCTCACCGGCGCCGGTGCGCTCGGCGGGCCACTGGCGGTGGCGCTGGCCCAGGCCGGCGTCGGACAGGTGATTCCGCACGTCACCGGCTCGGTGCGGCCGATCGACCTGGTCGGGACGGGCATCCCCGCCACCGAGCTGGGCCGGCCGCTGGCCCCGGCGATCCGGGCGGCGGTCGACCGTGTCGCGCCGGGCACCGGCACCCACCCGGTCCGGGCCGTCCGGGTGGATCTGCTGATCCAGCTCGGCACGGACCGTCCGCCCGCGCTGCTCGCCGCCGGTCTCGCCCAGCGCCGTCAGCCGCACCTGCTGGTGACCCTGCGCGAAGGCGTACCGGTCATCGGGCCGTTGGTCCGTCCACCCGCCGGGCCCTGTCTGCGCTGCGTCGAGCTGCATCGCGCCGACCGCGACCCGGCCTGGCCGGGGCTCGCCGCCCAGCTCGCCACGGCCGAGCCGGTGGCCGCCGGCGCGACCGGCACCCTGCTCGCGGCCATCGGGTACGCGGTGGCGGAGGCCCTGGCGCACCTCGACGGCGGCCACCCCGAGACACTGGGCGGCGCCATGGAGATCACCGGAGCGGGCCGGTTCCGCCGCCGAGGTTGGCCGCCGCACCCGGCGTGCGGGTGTTCGCCGACTCGGGTGTATGCACCAGCCCGGCCGCACAGCAGCAGCGGAGCCCTCCGGTCGGTAACAATGGCGAAGTGACCGACATCCCGCGCCGGGCCGTGTCCCGGACCGCCAAGCTCGCCGCTCTGCCGCTCGGCTTCGCCGGCCGGACCGTCCTCGGCATGGGTAAGCGTGTCACCGGGCTCGCCTCCGACGTGATCTCCGCGGAGATCCAGCAGCGCACCGCCGAGCAGTTGTTCAGCGTGTTGGGCCAGCTCAAGGGCGGGGCGATGAAGTTCGGCCAGGCGTTGTCGGTCTTCGAGGCGGCCCTGCCGGAGGAGATCGCCGCACCGTACCGGCAGGCACTGACCAAACTTCAGGAGGCCGCGCCGCCGCTGCCGGCCGCGAGCGTGCAGAAGGTGCTCGCCGAGCAGCTCGGCCCCGACTGGCGCGACCGGTTCGTCGAGTTCAACGACACCCCGGCGGCGGCGGCCAGCATCGGGCAGGTGCACCGGGCTCGGTGGCGCGAGCCGGGTTACGGCCCGTCCGGCGAGCCGAACAGCCGCGACGTGGCGGTCAAGATCCAGTACCCGGGGGCCGGTGACGCGCTCCTCACCGACCTCAAGCAGCTCTCCCGGCTGGGCGGGATGTTCCGGGCGATCCAGCCCGGCCTCGACGTCAAGCCGCTCCTCGTCGAGCTGCGTGAGCGGATCACCGAGGAGCTGGACTACGAGCTCGAGGCCGAGTCGCAGCGCACCTTCGCCGCCGCGTACGCCGACGATCCGGAGATCTTCATCCCGGAGGTGGTCTCCGCGTCGCCCCGGGTGCTGGTCACCGAATGGGTGACCGGCACCCCGCTGGCAGACATCATCTTCGACGGCACCGAGGAGCAGCGGGACGAGGCCGGCCGGCTCATGGCCACGTTGCACCTCTCCGCGCCCCAGCGGGCCGGCCTTCTGCACGCCGACCCGCACCCGGGAAACTTCCGGCTGCTGGCCGACGGCCGGCTCGGGGTGATCGACTTCGGTGCGGTGGCCCGGATGCCCGAGGGCACGCCGGAGCCGATCGGCCGCATCGCCGGGCGGGCCCTGCGCGGCGACGCGGACGGGGTGGTGGCGGGACTGCGGGACGAGGGGTTCATCGGTTCCACCGACGAGATCGACGCCGAGGGTGTCCTCGACTTCCTCCGCCCGATGCTGGAGCCCATCGCGGCCGACGGGTTCCGCTTCACCCGGGCCTGGCTACGGGCCGAGGCGGCCCGGCTGGCCAGCCCTCGCTCCCCCACCTACCAGCTGAGCAGGAAGCTCAACCTGCCCCCGTCGTACCTGCTCATCCACCGGGTGACGCTCGGCTCGATCGGGGTGCTCTGCCAGTTGGAGGCGAAGGCGCCGTACCGCAGCATCCTGGAGCGCTGGCTGCCGGGCTTCGCGCCGGTCGCCTGAGGATGTGAGGAAGGGCGCCTTCGCCTCCAACTGGCAGAGCACCCCGATCGAGCCGAGCGTCACCCGGTGGATGAGCAGGTACGACGGG
>NZ_JBFAPG010000202.1:0-10438 GCF_040675595.1 Micromonospora sp. NPDC049580 | reverse complement strand
GGCGCGGACCCTGCCGGCGGCGCCCGTGTTCCGCCCGACGCCCAGCGCGGACCGCGGCGACGCGCCGACCGAGGAGCTGCTCATCTTCGACCAGGTCAACCACTGGTTCCACGCCGATGTCGTCGACGCCTCCGACGGCCGGCAGTGGTCCAGCCCCGCCGACGACGCCTGGCGTACCGCCGCGCAGGCGCACACGCCCGACGTGGCCGCGACCACCAACTCCGGCCTGCCCAAACGACAGCCGCAACGGCACCTGGTGCCCGGCGGCGTCACCGTGGCGCAGCAACAGCAACGCTCCGAATACCGGGACCCGGCCCAGGTCGCCAGCGCGATGGCCGCGTACGCGCGCGGAGTGGCGGCCCGCCGGCGCACCCCGATCAACCTCGGCAACTCATGACCGACAGGGAGAGCACGTGACCGACCACCAGGACCTCGGCTGGCTGCTGGACAGCTTCGCCGAGCGCGCGACCGAGGTCAGCCATGCGATCGCCATCTCCAGTGACGGCCTGATGGTGGCCGCCACCCGCGACCTGCCCCCGGACCGGGCCGACCAGCTCGCCGCGACGGGCAGCGGCCTGGTCAGCCTGCTGCGCGGCGCGGCGGCCTTCTTCGACGCCGGGGCGGTGATCTCCAACGTCACCCAGCTCGAAGGCGGCTTCATGTTCTCGATGGCCTTCAACGACGGGGCGTCGCTGCTGGTGCTCGCCGCGCCCGAGTGCGACGTGGGCAAGGTCTCCTACGAGATGACGGAGCTGGCCAACCGGATCGGCGACGCGCTGACCCCCGCGGCCCGTGCGGCGCTCGCCCGCAGCCGCTGACCCCACCGACAGACCCCTCCCCTTCCCCTGGAGACGACATGTCCCTCACCACCCCTGCGCGCAGCCGTGCCCTCGCCGCCGTGCTGCTCGCGCTCGTGCTGACCGTCAGCACAGCCTGCGCCGACGACGAGCCCGGCACGACCGGCGGCGGATCCATCAAGATCGGTCTGCTCGCCTCGCTGTCCGGGACGTACCAGTCCGTCGGCAAGGAGATCCGCGACGGCTTCGAGCTGTACCTGGACACGCACGACGGCAAGCTCGGCGGCCGGCAGGTCGACCTCGTCGTCGCCGACGAGGGCAACGGCGCCGCGACCGCCGTGCCGGCGGCGACCAAGCTGCTCAAGCAGGACCGCGTGGCCGCGCTCACCGGCATCGTCGGCGGCGGTTCGGTCGCCGGCGTCTACCCGCTGCTGCAGGAGACCAAGGTCCCCCTCGTCGGCTCCAACGGCCGACCGGAGATCAAGGACGTCACCCGGGTCTGGCACACCTCGTACCTCTCCGACGAGCCGGGCGCCGCGATCGCCCAGCACGTCCGGGACAACGTCAAGGGCTCGGTGTACGCCATCGGCCCCGACTACCAGGGCGGCTGGGACGAGCTGCGCGGCTTCACCGAGGCGTTCGCCAAGGCCGGCGGAACGCTCGCCAACCCCGACGGCAAGACCACCTTCACCCCGTTCCCGGCCACCACCAACTTCACGCCGTACTTCGCCCGCATCAAGGCCTCCGGCGCGCAGGCGGTCTACACCTTCTACGCCGGCAGCGCCGCCGTCGACTTCGTCAAGCAGTACGCGCAGTCCGAGATCAAGGACGTTCCGCTGTACGCGGCGGGTTTCCTCACCGAGGGCGGCGTGCTCAACGCGCAGGGCGAAGCCGCCCGGGACATCTTCTCGGTGCTCAACTACTCCCCCGACCTCGACAACGCCGAGAACCGGGGCTTCGTCGCGGCGTGGAAGGCCAAGCACGACGGGTCGCCGACGACGTACGCCCTGGCGTCGTACGACGCGGCGGCGGTGCTCGACCGGGCCATCGGGGCCGCCGGGAGCGACCCGACCCCGGAGGCGATCAACGCGCAGATCGGCAAACTCGGGCAGGTCGCCAGCCCGCGCGGCGCGTGGCAGTTCTCCACGGTCACGCACTCGCCGGTGCAGAAGTGGTACCTGCGTCAGGTCCGCCAGGACGGCCGGGCGCTGTCCAACACCGTCGTGGGTGACCTCGCGACCATCGGCCGGTGATCACGGTGGCGGCCGGCCCGAACCGGATCGACCCGTACGTCATCCCGGCGCTGGACGGTGTCGCCTACGGGCTGCTCGTCTTCGTGGCGGCGGCGGGCCTGGTCTTCTGTTTCGGCGTCGCCAACATCCTCAACCTGGCGCACGGCATGCTCTACGCGATCGGCGGCTACACCGCCGCGGCGCTGTTCGACGGCGGCTGGGCGAGTCTGGCCCTGGCGCTGGGTGTCGGCGTGCTGGCCGCCGCCGCGGCGGGGGTGCTGCTCGCCGGCCTGCTCACACCGGTCGCCACCGGCAACCACCTCACCCAGGCGCTGCTGACCTTCGGGGTGGCGCTGGCCGGCGGCAGCCTGCTCGTCGCCGGCTTCGGGCCCGACGATCCGCAGGTCCTGGTGCCCGCCGCCCTCGACGGGTCGGTGGCGGTCGCCGGGCACCGCTACGCGGCGTACCGGCTGGTGTTCATCGTGGTGGCCGCGGCGCTCGCGGCCGGGCTCTACCTGACGGTGCGGCGGACCCGGGCCGGGATGCTGGTCCGCGCCGCCGTGGACGACGCGGAGATGGTCGCCTGCCTGGGCGTGAGCCCCGCGCGGATCAGGGTGGGTGTGCTCGCCGCCGGTGGCGCGCTGGCCGGCGCGGCCGGGGTCCTGGGCGCCCCCATCATCGGTCCCGGCGCGGACACCGCCGACACGGTGCTGCTGCTCTCGCTGGTGGTCGTCGTCCTCGGCGGCCTCGGATCCATGGTGGGCACCCTGCTCGCGGCGCTGGCGATCGGGGAGATCCAGACCCTGGGCGTGGCGCTGCTGCCGTCGGCCGCCCCGTTCCTGCTGTTCGCCGCCATGGCCGCCGTACTCGCCGTGCGGGCACGGGGCCTGGCCCTGCGGTGGGCGGCGACGTGAGGGACGAGGTGATCCGCCGGGTACGCGTCGCCGTCGCGACGGTCGTCCTGGCCGGCCTGGTCGTGGCGCCGTGGGTGGTGGACGACTACACCGCGGCGATCCTCGCCCGGACGCTGGCGCTGGGCCTGGTCGGGGTGAGCGTGGCGCTGCTCACCGGTGTCGCCGGCATGCCCACCCTGGGCCAGACCGCGCCGTACGCCGCAGGCGCGTACGCCAGCGCCGTGCTCGGCAGCCAGGTCTCCGACGTCGGCGTCGTGCAGGTCGCCGTGGCGGCGCTCGCCGGGGCGACGCTGGCCGCCGTGACCCTGCCGCTTGTCGTCCCGGCCCGGGGCGTCATCGTGCTGATGATCACCCTGGCCGTCGGTGAGCTCGTCGTGACCGTTCTCGGGCGTTGGCGGTCGGTGACCGGCGGCACCGACGGCCTGGCCGGCATCGATCCGATCCGTCCACTGTGGGGCCTGCCGATCCTGGCCACCGACCAGGCCCGGTATCTCTACACGCTGGTCGTCGTGGCGGCGCTCGTCGGCGCGGTGCTCCTGCTGCTGCGGACCCGGGTCGGGTTGCTGCTGCGCGCCGGCCGGGACGACGAGATGCGGCTGCGGGCCAGCGGGCACCGGGTGGGGCTGTACCTGTCCGGCGCGCACGTCGCCGCCGGGGCGATCGCCGGCGCCGCCGGCTCCCTGCTCGTCGTCGCCCAGCGGTACATCTCCCCCGCCGACTTCGGCTTCGACACCTCCGCGCTGCTCCTGCTCGGCGTCGTCATCGGCGGCACCGCCTCGGTCGGCGGCGCCCTGGTCGGGGCGGCGCTCGTCATCGCCGTACGCGACTGGTTGTTCGGGGTGCTGCCCGGTCACGCGCCGCTGGTGCTGGGCGCCCTGTTCGTGGCGACGGTGTACCTGCTGCCCACCGGCGTCACCCGGGTCCGCCGACCGCACGGCAGCCCACGACGACCGATCCCCGCGCCGGGCCACCCGGACGCGGCACCCACCCCCGACCGCGGCCCGACGTCGGAGCTGCGCGTATGAACTGCCTGCTCAGCGCCGAGAAGATCAGCGTGCGGTACGGCTCACTCGCCGCGCTCACCGACGTCGACCTGTGCGTGCACGACGGTCAGCGACACGCCCTGATCGGGCCCAACGGGGCCGGCAAGACGACCCTGCTCAACGTGCTCGGCGCCACGACGCGGCCACAGCGCGGCACGGTGCGCTTCGCCGGCCGCGACGTCAGCCGGCTCGGGCCGGCGGCACGGGCCCGCCGCGGCATCAACCGGATCCACCAACGACCCGCGGTCTTCGCGACGCTCACCGCGACCGAGAACATCGAGGTCGCCGCGCTGCCCCGAACGATCCGGCGGCGCAGGTGGTGGCCCGGTGGGACTCGGGACGCGGCCCGCCAGCGCGCCACCGGGCTGCTCGACCAGCTGGGCCTGTCCGACCTCGCGACGGTGCCCGCCGGTCACCTCGCCCACGGCCAGCGCCGGCAGTTGGAGATCGCGATGGCCCTCGCCGGCCGTCCCCGCCTGCTGCTGCTCGACGAACCGGCGGCCGGGCTGTCGGCCACCGAGGTCGGCCGGCTGGCCGAGCTGCTGGCGGCGCTGCCCCGGCAGGTCGCCGTGCTGCTGGTCGAGCACCACCTCGACCTGGTGTACGCCCTCTGCGACACCGTCACCGTGCTGCGCGACGGCCGGACGCTGGCCGCCGGCACACCGGACGAGATCCGTACCTCGCCGCTGGTGCGGCAGGCCTACGCCGACGGGGTGTCCTGATGCTGTACGTGGAGCGGCTCTGCGCCGGTTACGCCGGGGGAATCGTGCTGCACGAGGTGACCCTGCGGGTACCGCCGGGCAGCATCCAGGCGGTGGTGGGCCGCAACGGGGCCGGCAAGAGCACCCTCGTGCACACCATCGCCGGGCTGGTGCGCGCCTCCAGCGGCCGCATCGAGATCGGCGGCGTCCACGTGGCCGGACGGCAACCCCACCGGGTCGCCCAGTCCGGCGTCGGTCTCGTCCCGCAGGGCCGGCGGGTCTTCTCCCGGTTGACGGTGGCCGAGCACCTCGTCCTGGCGGCGGCGCCGTGGCGGGCCGCGACACCCGGCGGCGAGGGCTGGACGGTGCCCCGGATCCTCGAACTGCTGCCCCGGCTGGCGGTCCGGCTGCGGCACCGCGGCTGCGAACTCTCCGGCGGCGAGCAGCAGATGCTGGCCATCGCCCGCGCGCTGCTCGGTCAACCACGGGTGCTGCTGCTCGACGAGCCCTGTGAGGGGCTCGCCCCCGACCTGGCCGCGCGGGTCCGCGACCTCATCGGTCACCTGGCCGCCGGCGGGTTGACCGTGCTGCTCGTCGAACAGCAGCTCCGCCACGCGCTGGAGATCGCCGACCGGGTCGCGGTGCTGGAGTACGGCCGGGTGGTCTACGACCGGCCGACCGCCGAGGCGCGCAGCGACCCGGGCCCGCTGGAGGCGATGGTCAGCATCGCCGCCACCGGGCCACCCCCGGCCACCCGATCGACCCCTCGGCTCTGGGCCGACACCCCGTAGGTCACCCGATCCCTCTCGGAGAGGCAGAAGACGATGGCGACTCCCACAGGCGATGCCGCGTACACCTTCGACAACGGCGCACCGGACGCGGTCCCGCAGATGCGGGCGCTGGAGTCCTTCCTGGACCCGATCACGATGCGCCGCCTGGCCCGCCCGGTCCTGCGCCTCGGGTCGGCCTGCTGGGAGGTCGGGGCCGGTGGCGGCTCGATGGCCCGACGGATCGCCCGCGCGGTCGGCGCGGACGGCCGCGTGCTGGCCACCGACATCGACCCCACGCACCTGCGGGCGGAGGGCAACCTGAGCGTACGCCGGCACGACGTGCGCACCGAGCCCTCGCCCGGGGACGCGTTCGACCTGATCCACGCCCGTCTGGTGCTGCTGCACCTGCCCGAGCGCCGACGGGTCCTGCGCACCCTCGCCGGCGCGCTGGCGCCCGGCGGCTGGCTGGTCGTCGAGGAGTTCGACTGCACCACGCCGGTGCGGGTGCTGAACGCGCCGAGCGACGACGCGGCGAAGCTGTTCGCGCAGGTGATGGACACCATGATGGGTGTGCTGCAGGACCACGGCGCCGACCTGGGGTGGGCGCAGGACGTGCACACCGAGATGACGCTCGCCGGCCTCACCGACGTCGACACCATGACCCACTCGCAGAGCTGGGCGGGCGGGTCGACCGGCACGTCGCTCTACGAGACGAACTCCCGTCAGTTGGAGCCGGACCTGCTGGCGGCGGGCCTGACGCCCCAGCAGCTGAACGCCTTCCGTCGACTGACGCGCGAGCCCGCGTTCGCCGTCATGTCGTACCACTTCGTCTCGACGCGCGGCCGTCGGGCCGGTTAGGTCCCCGGTGTGGCCCGCAGCCGGTGTGCGTGGCGGGCCACACACCGCCTGAAGCGTCCTAGGAAAGATCTGCGGCGTCGTTGGCGGGGTTCAGGTGCGCGATCGGGTACTCATGACGTCTTTACAGCTTGCCGATGAGCGGGTTCTCCACCGACAGTTTGCCGTGTTCGATAAGCCAGCTCACGGACTCGAGGATCGCGTCTTCCGGTTCCCAGGCGGGTGCGTAGCCGAGGAGGGCGCGGGACTTCTCGATGGACAGCACGTGGTTGCGCTGCAGGTGGCCCCAGCTGTCTTCGGCGAACTCGGGCGTCGTGATGCTGCGGAACTCATCCCAGGTGATTGATTCGAGTGTCGCCTGCTGTCCGAACCAGCCGGCCGCGATGGTGGCGTAACCGCGCACGTTCAGTGCGTGTGCGGCAACGGCGTGGAAGTCTTCGCCTGCCGCGGCGTCACGGTGGGTGGCCGCGAGCTCGAACACCTGCGCGACGTCGTCGGCGTGCACGTGATGCATCGATTCGGCGCCGCTGCCGGGGATGCGCAGAGTGCGACCGGCGGAGATGTCCGCCCAGGTCTCGGGGTTGGTGTTGCCGAGCACACCCGTCGGGTGCCATCCGGGTCCGACGATGTGACCCGGGTGCACGGAGGTCGTCACCAGGCCGCCGCTCGCGGTTTCCCGTTTGAGGTACTGGGCGATCATTTCCTTCTGGGTGCCGTACTCGTCGATGGCGGGGGTGCCTTCGCCTTCGCTGATGGGCAGCTTGATGCTGGGGCCGTACCGCCACAGCGATCCGCAGTGCACGAGGTGGCCGACCTGGCCGCGGATCGTTTCGACCAGGGCGGTGGTGCTCTCGATGGTGAAGCTGAGCAGGTCGATGACGACGTCGGGGTGCTGCGCCAGGACGGTGGCTCCGAAGGTGCCATCGATGTCCTGCTGCTCGCGGTCGACCACGACCTGCGTGACCTGTTGCCACTCGGGGCTGTCGGAGTACGCCTTACGGGTTCCCCGGCTCATGCTGGTCACGTCGTGGCCGGCGCGTACGAGGCGGGGAACGAGAAAGGTACCGATGTGGCCGCTGCCACCGACGACGAGTACGCGCATGATGATCCGTTCGTTCAGAGGGGCCGGCATGTAAGGGCGGGGTCGCCGCGAATTGAGCGCTTCGGCTCGGTCCGGATCAGGTGAGGTTAGGCAGAGAGCGACTCACGCGCCCGCTGGTCGATGTGCTCCGTGCCGGCCCGTGCGCGACGACTCTGCAGGAACTCTCGCACGTCATCCCGGTGACTCACCCCTCCACGCTACGACTGGGCGGTACGGCGTATGCAGGCCAGCCGAGCCGTCCCGGCGGCAATGGAGAAAAGGTGGCAAACACCCCGAAGGTGACGTCTGGGCATTCACGCCGAGGATCGGGCGGAGATCGACGCCCGCGGCTCGACAGCCAAAAAGTTTTGTTGGGTTCCTACAACACAGCGACGGTTGGTTCGGCGGTTGCGCCATGGCGCTGTCCGTCCGGAGCCGGAAAAGTGACCACTGCCGGGAGCCGTCGACGTCCGGCACGCACATCATGGTCTACCAAAGGGGTCAGTCGGGTGTTCAACCGTGTCGCCATCGTCAACCGTGGTGAAGCCGCCATGCGGCTCATCCACGCGGTCCGAGAGCTGGCCGCGGAGACGGGCAGCCGGATCGAGACGGTCGCCCTCCACACCGACGTCGACCGCACGGCCACCTTCGTGCGCGAGGCGGACATCGCGTACGACCTCGGTCCGGCGTCCGCCCGCCCGTACCTGAACCTGGCGACGCTGGAGCGCGCCCTGACCGAGACCGGCGCCGACGCCGCGTGGGTCGGTTGGGGCTTCGTGGCCGAGGATCCGGCGTTCGCGGAGCTGTGCGAGAAGATCGGGGTCACGTTCGTCGGGCCGAGCCC
This sequence comes from Micromonospora sp. NPDC049580, assembly GCF_040675595.1. Classification (NCBI taxonomy): domain Bacteria; kingdom Bacillati; phylum Actinomycetota; class Actinomycetes; order Micromonosporales; family Micromonosporaceae; genus Micromonospora; species Micromonospora sp. NPDC049580. The sequence continues at coordinate 2,201 of NZ_JBFAPG010000202.1, read as the reverse complement.
GGAGGCCATGCGCCAGCTCGGCGACAAGATCGGCGCGAAGCTGCTCGCCGAGGAGGTCGGCGTGCCGGTCGCGCCGTGGAGCCGCGGCGCCGTCGAGACCCTGGACGCCGCCCGGGCGGCGGCGGCCGAGATCGGCTACCCGCTCATGCTGAAGGCGACGGCCGGCGGCGGCGGGCGCGGCATCCGCGTGATCACGAACGAGACCGAACTCGCCGACGCGTACGAGCGCACCAGCCAGGAGGCGGCGCGGGCGTTCGGCAGCGGCATCGTGTTCCTGGAGCGTCTGGTCACCGGCGCCCGGCACGTCGAGGTCCAGGTGATCGCCGACGGCCAGGGCGCCGCGTGGGCGCTCGGCGTGCGCGACTGCTCGGTGCAGCGGCGCAACCAGAAGGTCATCGAGGAGTCGGCCTCGCCGGTGCTCGACGCGTCCCAGGCGGCCGAGCTGAAGACCTCGGCGGAGCGGCTCGCCGTGGCGGTCGGCTACCGGGGCGCGGCGACCGTCGAGTTCCTCTACCACCCCGGCGACCGGCTGTTCGCGTTCCTGGAGGTCAACACCCGCCTGCAGGTCGAGCACCCGATCACCGAGCTGACCACCGGATTCGACCTGGTCAAGGCGCAGCTGCACGTCGCGTCCGGCGGCCGGCTCGTCGGCGAGCCGCCGGCCGAGCGGGGGCACGCCATCGAGGCCCGGCTCAACGCCGAGGACCCCGACCGGGACTTCGCGCCGTCACCGGGGCGCATCGCGCGGCTGGACCTGCCCGCCGGCCCGGGCATCCGGGTGGACACCGGCGTGAGCGAGGGCGACACCATCCCGGCCGACTTCGACTCGATGATCGCGAAGATCATCGCGTACGGGCGTGACCGCGACGAGGCGCTCGGCAAGCTGCGCCGGGCGATGGCCAACACCACGGTGATCATCGAGGGTGGCGCGACGAACAAGAGCTTCGTGCTCGACCTGCTCGACCAGCCCGAGATCATCGACGCCAGCGCCGACACCGGCTGGATCGACCGGGTCCGGGGCGAAGGCCGACTCGTGACGCACCGGCACTCCGCGGTCGCCCTGGCCGCCGCCGCCATCGAGTCGTACGAGGAGGAGGAGCGCGCCGAGCGGCAGCGGCTGCTGTCGACCGCCGCCGGTGGCCGCCCGCAGGTGCAGCACGCCAGCGGCCGGCCGCTGGACCTCAAGCTGCGCGGGGTCACCTACCGGATGCGGGTGGCGCGGATCGGGGCGCACCGGTTCCGCGTCGGCATCGAGGCGGGCGGCGCCGAGCGCACCGCCGACGTCGAGCTGGACCGCTTCGACCGGCACACCGGCCAGATCGTCGTCAACGGCATCCGGTACCGCCTGCTCACCGGCACGCACGGGCCGACCCACCTCGTCGAGGTCGACGGTGTGACGCACCGGGTCAGCCGCGACGAGGGCGGCGTCCTGCGCTCCCCCATGCCCGCGCTTGTCGTCGCCACTCCGCTGGAGGTCGGCGCCGAGGTCGAGGCGGGGGCGCCGGTGCTGGTGCTGGAGGCCATGAAGATGGAGACGGTGCTGCGCGCGCCGTTCAAGGCCCGGCTCAAGGAGTGCGCCGTCTCGGTGGGCAGCCAGGTGGAGGCGGGCGCGCCGCTGCTGCGGCTGGAACCGCTCGCCGACGAGGCCACCGAGACCGCGGCCGGCCCGAGCGTCGCCAGCGTCGAGCTGGACCTGCCCGCCGCCGACGACAACGCGGGGGCGTACGAGCGCAGCCGGCGCGGTCAGGAGGATCTGCGCGGCCTACTGCTCGGTTTCGACGTGGACCCGCACGACGACCGCCGGGTGCTCGACGACTACCTCGTGGTGCGACGGTTGGCCGCCGAGGACGGGCACCGACCGCTGGCCGCCGAGGTGGACCTCGTCGACGTGTTCGCCGACCTGGCCGAGCTGAGCCGGAACCGGCCGACCGGCGAGGACGGCGGCGCCCACGTCCGCAGCGCCCGGGAGTACTTCCACACCTACCTGCAGAGCCTCGACGTGGAGCGGGCCGGGCTGCCCGACGCCTTCCAGGCCAGGCTCGCCAAGGCACTGAGCCACTACGGCGTCACCGACCTGGAGCGCTCCCCCGGCCTGGAAGCCGCCGTGTTCCGGATCTTCCTGGCCCAGCAGCGCGCGTCCGCCGACGCCACAGTCGTGGCGTCGCTGCTGCGCGAGTGGCTGCGGGAGACCCCGCCGGACG